>NZ_PYNX01000011.1:0-134443 GCF_003026755.1 Photobacterium sp. GB-50 | reverse complement strand
TGCTTGGCGACCATAGCGTTATGGACCCACCTGATCCCATGCCGAACTCAGTAGTGAAACGTAATAGCGCCGATGGTAGTGTGGGGTCTCCCCATGTGAGAGTAGGACATCGCCAGGCTTCAAATTTTAGTTTTTGTTGTTATAACAAGAACGCTAAAGAATTTACTTAGCAACCATAGCGCAGCAGAACCACCTGATCCCATGCCGAACTCAGAAGTGAAATGTTGTAGCGCCGATGGTAGTGTGGGGTCTCCCCATGTGAGAGTAGGACATTGCTAAGTTCTAAATTGCATTATGCTGAATAGACACGCTGCGGAGCGGTAGTTCAGTTGGTTAGAATACCGGCCTGTCACGCCGGGGGTCGCGGGTTCGAGTCCCGTCCGCTCCGCCACTTATATTAAGCCCTAGTCGAAAGACTGGGGCTTTTTTACATTTTGAATATATGAGTTAAATTTATTTGAGTGAGTTGGCAGTTCAGTTGGTTAGCCTCTTTATTGGAGATCTTAGCGGCCTGTCAGACCGGAGTCGCGTCCGCTCCGTCACTTCTAAAGAAGCCTCGCTAGTCATAGCGGGGCTTTTTTCGTCTAGTAAATATATTAATTATCTATTAATGAAAAAGCCCTGCTTGAAGTCACAGGGCTTTGGTTTTACTTAGTTGTCATTGAAAATAGTTAAGATGATGTGAGACCTCCTTTCCTACTTTATCTGAGCTTTAATAAGTGAAGCTCTGAGCGTTGGTAATACTATCGTTGTTGGTTATATTTACCTCCTTGCTCTTATTCAATGTTATGCCTTAAATTTGTTCATAGAGACCTGTATGTAATATCTCCTTTTGCTGATTATCACTACGATCACGACGATATGCACGGTAACGTGATGCTAGGTAGGTAATGAGAGCTGAAAAAACAGTATAAGCCACTAAGAAAGTGATTGGTGAATGAATAACGTTGTTAGAAAAGACCCAAATAACGCCACTGATAGTGATAACTAATTTTGTCAGTACAGCAAGTACAAGGTAGCTCATGACATATTGAGGTTGGCGAATTGCCTGATAAGCAATGAAATAGCTTATTCCTACCGCGACAATGGCAAGGCTAAAACCCACTGTAAATGAGTGGAAATGTTCGGTGAAAAGTATAGCTAAAACAATAGCTATGATACTAAAGATAATCTTTTTCATACCGATTTCCTTGAGTGCGATAAATTTAACGCCTTTTAATCATGGACCTCAAATCGATATTTTTATGTGATTGGGCTATCTATTTTTATTTTTAGATGGGGTTATTACTGTAAATGGGCTCGATATCAAATTTTTATATGGAGGTAAATAGAATGGCAAAATATAAAAGAAAAGGGTAACTGAATAGTTACCCTCTAGCAAAGATCAGCGGTGTGATCTGCTAAAACAACAGCTATGTTTTTTAAACAGAAAGGAATGCTTTTAATTGAGCAAGTACTGCTTCTGCCTGTGGTTGATCTTCCATTTCAACAAAGATACGGAGTAATGGCTCAGTACCAGAGAAACGTGCAATCGCCCAACCGCCATTTTTAAAGTAAACTTTAGCGCCATCGGCATAGCTTACTTTTTCGATTTCATAGTCAAAATCAGGCAATGCTTTTTCTACATAGATCTTGTTGTACAGACGCTCACGTTCAGCAGGTTTAAAGGTACAATCGCCTTCTGCTGTGTAGGCATAGCCAAAGCGCCCATAGATCTCATCAAGTAATTCAGACAACTTCTTACCTGTCACGCTGATCATTTCGACCAGTAAGCTTGATGCAAATACACCATCTTTACCTTTGATATGACCACGGATTGTTAAACCACCTGAGCTTTCTCCACCAATGAGAGAATCATCAGCTTCCATTTGTGAGCTAATGTGCTTAAAGCCTACTGGCACTTCAAATGATTTCTCACCATAAGCTTCTGCAACTTTATCTAAAAGGTGGGTGGTTGCGATATTACGTACTACCGATCCTTTCCAGCCTTTATATTCAAGCATGTAGTAATAAAGTAGAAGTAGTACTTCATTCGGGTGAATAAAGTTACCTTTCTCATCAATAATACCTAAACGGTCAGCATCGCCATCAGTACCAATACCGATGTCATAACCTTCGTGAGCGACAAGATGCTTTAAACGGTAAAGCGTTGCAGCACTCGGCGATGGCATTAAACCACCAAAACCAGGGTTTTCACTATCGTTGATCACGTCAACATCACAGCGAGCACTGATCAGGACCGTTTGCAGGGCATTTTTTGCCACTCCAAACATAGGATCGATAAGAACGCGAAGATTCGCTTTTTTAATCGCTTCCATATCGATGAAATCAATAATTGAATCAACGAACTCGTTCATTGGATTGATGATTTCAACTAACTTATCGTTTTGTGCTTGTTCAAAGTCAACACGTTTTACATCCGCATCGGTTAACACTGCGATTTGTTGTTCAATCTTTTGAGTAATGATTTCATCCGCATCACGACCGCCTTCAATGAAGACTTTTATGCCGTTGTAATCTGCTGGATTGTGTGACGCAGTAATACAAGCTGAATATGTCGCACCTGTTTGTTTTGCTTTAAACATCACAACAGGGGTTGGTACGAACTTATCGATGAAGCTACATTTAATGTTGTTACCCGCTAAAACTTCAGCAAACCACGTTGCTGCTTTATCGGATAGAAAACGACGGTCGTAACCAATAATGAAACCATTTTCAGTGACTGACTCTTTGATCATGATGTTAGCAAGGGCTTGAGCTACTAAGCGTACATTTGCTTGAGTAAACTCTTCACCAATGAAGGCACGCCATCCACCTGTTCCAAACTGAATCATGGAGGAACTCCTATTTCTCTCTCAAATAAAAAGAGGGAGGTGAATTCACCTCCCTAACCGTTTTAGCCCATTACTACTGTAACAGTATTGGTTGTGCCTTCAGCTTGAGGAGCGATTGCGCCTTCGACTGTTTCACCGTTTAGCGTAATAGATTTAACGCCTTTACTTACACCATTTGGGTTTTCAACTTTAATGTTATAAGTCGCGCCACGCCATTCACGAGTCACTTCAAAACCAGGCCAGCTTGTTGGAATACAAGGATTAACAGTTAGACCTGCAAAGCCTGTTTGTACGCCTAGGATAAAGTTAGTTACGGCAAAATATGCCCAACCAGATGTACCTGTTAACCATGGGTGGTTTGCACGACCGTGATCTTGGTGATCACGTCCCATGATGAACTGAACGTATGAGTAAGGTTCTGCAATACGTTTTTCAATGATGTCGTTTTGGTTGTATGGGTTAAGTGCATCGTAGAACTTCATTGCACGATCACCACGACCTAGTTTCGCTTCAGCCACCCATGCCCATGGGTTTGGATGCGAGAAGATTGCACCGTTTTCTTTCACGCCTTGATATACGCGCGTAACGAAACCGATATCATCATTAGGGGTTGCGAATGATGGTGCATTTAGGTGTAGACCGTATTCAGAGAATAGGTTTTCATCAACGGCATCCATTGCTTTCTCACCACGATCTTGTGATGCCATACCAGAAAGCACAGCTAGAGTATTTGACTCTAAGTGAATACGACCTTCAGTTTGTTGCGCTGTACCGATCTTGTCACCGTCTTTTGTTAGACCACGGATGTACCAGCCACCTTCGTCATCCCATAGGTGTTGTTCACACGCTTCACGTACGTTTGCTGCCATTTCAGTGTATTTAGCAACATCTGCGTCTTTACCTTGATGCTTAGCAAGCTCGATGAATTCTTGTAATGCCCAGAAGTGAAGGAATGACACCATTGCTGACTCACCGCCACCAAGGTTTAGACAGTCATTCCAGTCTGCACGAAGACCTTTACAGATACCGGTTCGGCCTACGTATTCTGCTGAGAAATCGAGTGCGGCTTTCATGTGATCATAAACAGATGCATCACCGCCATCAGCGTATGGGATCACTTCGTCAATGAAGCTCTCTTCACCTGTTTCTGTTACGTACTTACAGATTGTTGGTACTAGCCATAGGTGGTCATCAGAACAGGTATCTTCGATACCGTGGATCTTATCTGCATCACTTGGGGTTGGAACAACTGTTGGTGATTTTGATGGCTCAACATCAGCCATGTCTGGATCGAACCAATCTGGATCAAATAGGTGTAGGCCGTAACCCGCTTTTACTTGACCACGTAGTAAGTCAACAAGACGCTTACGAGTCATCTCTGGGTTTGAGTGAGGAACAGAGATTGCATCTTGTGCGGTATCACGGTAGCCAAGACCAGTACGACCGCCCACTTCGATAAATGATGCGAAGCGTGACCAAACCACACATGTTTCAGCTTGGTATAGAGTCCATGCGTTGATCATGGTATCTAGGCCTTCGTTCGGTGATGTCACCTTGAACTTGTTACAACGACTGTTCCAGTGTTCTTTAATTTCAGCAAATGCAGCATCGACGGCAGCGACATCTTGGTATTTTTGACGTAGGCGTTGACCTTCGTTTTTACCGACACCTAGGATGTAGCTAAAGCGTACTTCTTCACCCGGTTGGATAGTGAATTGCTTGTGTAGTGAGCCACAGTGGTTGTAACAGGTTTGTACGTGGTTAGAACAACGTCCTTTTTCAACCGCAATAGGGTTAGCTTCATCACGGTAAGCACCAATGAAAGTGTCACGTTGACCATCATAGCTATCAGGATCAAATGTCGAAGCTAGGTAGTAGAAACCTTCTTTCTCATTGGTGTTGTAGTAAAGATCATATTCAATCACGCCGTCTTCATAAGACGTACCTGCTGAGTACAGGCTCATCTGATGGTTTTGGTTATCAGATTGAATGTGGCTAAAAGAGAATTCAACAAATGAGAATGCACTGATAGTACGTACTTCATCTGTCGTATTTTTAATCACAACATCCCAAACCTCAGCATCTTCGCCTTTAGGTACGAATAATGTTTTGGTTGCTTCAATGCCGTTGTAATCACATTTGAACTTAGAGTAAGACAAACCGTGACGCACTTCGTAGGTTGCTTCATCTAGGCTTTTTGCTACTGGTTGCCATGAAATTGACCAGTAATCACCTGTCGCATCATCACGAAGGTATACGTAGTGTCCTGGGCGATCAAATGTCGCATTAGGACGGAATTTAGTTACGCGATTGTACTCTGGAGATTTGTAGAATGAGTAACCACCTGCGTTTTGTGAAATTACTGTACAGAATTTCTCTGTACCTAAGTAATTTGTCCATGGTGCTGGGACATCAGGACGAGTGATAACATATTCTCTGTTGTCGTTGTCAAAATAACCGTATTTCATTGCTTTTTAATCCTTAAAAAATTTCACTCTACTGTGCGTGGTTATTCACAGTGGCGGTAATTAATACCTGCCTTGTCCAGGTAGCTAAGTTGACCTTTTAAACGTGCTTTGAAGTCATCCCAGTTACGATATTTAGGGTCGCTCCAGCAAATCTCCGAGACTGCCAGTAAGCGGGGGTAAATCATATATTCAAATCGGCTTTGGTTATTTACTAATTCTGACCAAAGGGCGGTTTGAATGCCTAAAATGTGCTGCCGCTCAGAGTTTTCCTCGGCGAGATCACTGAGTGGGTAATAATTGTAAACTTTATCGAGGGGTAACTTTCCAGCCCAATCAACACCTGCTTCATCTGCCGAGTAGCCTTGAGCTAAATCTAAGTACGTCGCTTGTGCTGGCTGCATCACAATGTCGTAGCCTTTTTGGATACATTCCAATCCAGCCTGTTCACTTTGCCATGAGAAGATGATGGTATTTTTACTGACCTTCTCACCATGGGTTGCTTCTTCCCAACCCATCATGCGCTTACCTTTACCTTCTAGTACTTCTTCGGCAAAACGTAATAGGTGCCCTTGCAGTTCTTTGGGATCGTGATAGTCATGCTCTGCCATGAATTTTTGGCAAGCAGGGCTATCTGTCCAAACACCGACAGGGACTTCATCTGCACCAATATGAACGAAAGGTGCGGGGAATAGATCGCATATTTCCGAAAGTACATTGCTAATAAAGCTGTAAGTGCCTTTTAGTGCAGGCGATAAGATGTTGTCGTTATAGTTTTGAATGCTGCGATAAACAGATTTATCATCTGGATCAATCAACAAATCAGGGAGTGATAAAATAGCAGCACGACAGTGGCCAGGGATATCTATTTCCGGAATGATCATGATCCCACGATCAGCGGCATACGCAATGACATCACGAATTTCTTGTTTTGAATAAAATCCACCATAGCGCTGAGCAATGTGGCTAAATTGTGGAGCGATCACTTCATTTGGACCACGCCAAGCACCGATACGGGTGAGTTCAGGGTAGGCATCAATTTCAACGCGCCAGCCTTCGTCATCGGTTAAATGCCAATGAAACGTATTAAATTTGTAGCGTGCTAATTGATCGATAAGATGTTTTATACGCTCAACAGGGTGAAAGTGGCGACCACAATCGAGCATCATACCGCGATAACCAAAATGCGGTTTATCATTAATATCTACCATTGGGATCTGGTAAGTGCTATCAGCTTGATGCGATGGTTTACTTGGTATTAATTGAAGTAAACTTGAAGTTGCGTAGACAAAACCAGATGCTGAATTAGCTTGGATCCAGACGTTATCGTTTTCAACGAGTAAGCGATAGCCTTCATCTACAAGGTCTTTATTTACAGTATAATGAATGTTGCCTTGCTGATTAACCGGCACGTGTTCATTCAATAAGGTATTGAGTTCTGCTTGTAACCAATTTACTGCACCTTGCGCTAATGTGGGTGGTGTTGAAATGGCAGTATGTTGATTTATATGAAAAGAGCCCTGTAGTTGCGTTATCTTGCTAGGTTTAGGGATCAAAGCAATATCAGCCGCTTTAACGGGTAGCGGTGTGTTGTAGCGTTCAACAGCAGGTTGATCAAGATTGATAGTACTGATGTCGACTTTTAACGGCTTAATGTACTCAGCGGTTGATGCTAATGAGATAAATGCATCTAAAATACCGTCGTCATAAAGCGTAAATGGTGCAGTACCGACCGTGAACTCGGTATAAAAAAGACCATTTGCAGGTAAATTGTCCGTGGCTGTTAATGTACAGTAACTCCCCGTTTGGCTGATAGCGCCTTTGCTTAACGTCTCGGCTCTAACGAAACGATTAAACAAAAAATGTAATGACCAATTTTGTAGTGGAGTATCGGTTAAATTATGTAAGCTTAATGCAAAACGAGATTCGTTTTCTTTTTTATCGATTACAGTTAAATCAAGGCGGTAACTCATCATTCCCCCTTAAAGTTTATATAAATCGTGATTACTACGTGCCATAGCAATCGCGCCATCCATAGCATCACCTTGTGGTGTTGCTATACGTTGCTGCATAGGTGGTGCTAACCATGCATGAATACGTTCTGCAATGCTGCCCATGAGGCAAATTTTGTCAGCGCCACGCACAACTAATGCATTCATCCACATTTCTATATCTCGCGCTGTTTGCGATAGCATATCTATCGCGAGTTTATCGCCTTGTGCTGCATGGGCAAAAATGCTCGGTGAAAATTGACCATAATCACAAGGGCGCGCTGCTTTTGACCACAATACGATATTGTCGATATCATGATTAAAATATGTGAGTACAGAGCGAGCAAGCGGTGTTTGTTCAACAATACCATCAACACTTAATAGTACTTGTTGAATTAAACGCAGACCCATAACAGCACCGCCGCCTTGATCTGAAATCGGGAATTCACGACCGCCAACCACATGCTGTTGACCATCTTTTAATAAGATCCCACAAGAGCCAGTACCAGCAATTAATATCGCGCCATCTTTACCTCCCCAAGCACCTAAACAAGCACCATACGCATCGGTATTTAATGTTATGGCACCGTAAGGATGAGGCTGTTTCATGAAGTTATACCAAGCCTCTTGTTGTTCAGCGCCTGCGAGTGCTAGGCCTACTGACATATAACGAAAATGGCTATTATTAAGATTTGCTTGGCTGGCCGCAGTTGCTATCGCATCATTGATCGATGCCATAGCAACGCTACTGCCTAATAGAATATTCGCACTACCCGTTTTTGCTTCACCTAAAGTATTACCATCGAGATCACAGATGCGTGCACGGCAAGATGTACCACCGCCGTCAACGCCCACTAAGTAACGAATATCAGCCATGACAACGCTCCTTAAATTGCATCGTAATTGCAAGTAAGTACCAGCCACCATGTGGGATCCATTGTTCACCCCAGCGCCAGTTTTGCAGCATATCGTCTTTTTGACCATTAGGGTTGAATGCGATGTCTTCTTCGTTTTCAAAGCCAGATGTGATGCCGTTACAAACACCGCCTTTGGCGTTACTGAATCCTAAGTGAGGTAAGTAATTTGGGTTATTATGACCATGACCATCTAACATACACATGTCATACGGGTTTAAACCAACTATCCAGTCAAGTGAGCGTTGACCAAATTGCATTAAGCCTTGACGTAATGTTGGATCTTGAACATAGTTCTGTGCCATAAAAGCCATGGTTGCTAATGACGCGAGACGTGCATTTTCGCCTTGCCACCAGTAACCTGACTCATTGTTATGGGCAACAAAGAAAGCCGTTTTCTTTTCACCATCGACAGCTTTAGTGTATTGGCGAGGGTAGTGAAATGGGTTATTCACTTCTTTTGTAATCGCTAACTCAAAATTAAGCGCGTTACATAACACTTGTTCAATTGGCTTTTTGAAATTGGGATCCGTTTCTGCACTTAAATATTGCATCAGAGCAATGGCAGGAAGGCCTGCTTCAGCGGCATGGAAATAAGGACGTTCGCCGTTTTCAGTCGCAGACCAGAAATATTCAATATTCTCATCTGACATTTGACGCTTAGCCAAACGTGTAGCCCACTCACGCATTTCTACTAAATAGCGATCTTGGGAAGTACTACGGAATAACTCAACGGCGGCTAATAAGGCACAATACTCATCTATAATATTTTCCGTACTATCGTTTAAGTATTCAGTATTGTGTTGTTTTAAATGCCAATAGCCAAGTTCAGCCGCTTGAAGGTATCGCTCGGTCTCGATGCCAGTAAACGCTCCTAAGCGAGTGCTTGATTCTAGTTGAGCAATACGAGAAAGCGCTGCTAATGCTGCAATGGTAACCCCACCACCTTGACGGAAGCCGGCTTGATAATCGTCTGACTTGATGCCTTCTTGAGTTGAATAAGCACAAATGTCACGTTGTTGCGGGGATTTGCTCCATTTGTCGAATACCGTCATATAGAAATAGCCCTGCGCGTGTTGCATGCGCAGTAAGAAATCGGCACCGAAAGTGGCTTCTTCAAGTAAACGTACACGAGTAAAGTCTGCAATATCGTCTTGCTGATCTAACTCTTCATAGGCTTTTAGCATGTTCCACACAATCATTGGGGTTTGTTGTGGATTTAAAAAATTACTAAAAGATAAATGGCTTAGGTATTTACTTACATCGCCTGATGCATCATACCAACCACCGTGAACGTCTACGGTTTGATCTGAATTGAGTACAGCTGCATTTTTATCAGCTTGATCGAAAATACCGCTGCAACGTTGAGATTTAAAGTAGTGAAGAACATCACTAAAGGTTTGTTGCATTAACACACCTTCAGCAATGGTAAAAACAGTTGATTCGCTGTTTGCGTAGCGAATACGGAACTCACCAAGTTGTTGGCAAGAAGAGAAATCAATAAGGTAAATATTACCGGTATGCCATTGTGCTATGTTGTCATAGGCATGTAATGGCAGCTGCATGATAGTGGTGTTCGTCTGGTTACAAACAAGTTCTGCAGTACCGGTTAAAGTCTGAGAGTTGGTTTGTAATAAAGCGTGTTTTACGTTGAAACGCTCATAGCCCAGATGGTTAGTTAACAGCTGCATGGATCCTCCTAGTGTCGCCAAATAAAGGTGGTTTCAGCATTGTGAAACCACCATTTAACAGCTAAGGCGACCAATAACGCAGATAAGTCGTTTTTAGTAACGAGCTATTATTAATTTTCGTATAAGTAACAACGTACAAAGTGATTGTCAGATAATTGAGTCACACCTGGAAGTTTTTCACGGCACTTATCGGTAACGTGAGTACAGCGACCTGCAAATGGGCAACCCGCGCTTTCTGGCGTCCATAGCGGGATCTCGCCTTTATTACCTTTTAGTTTTTCATGAATAGACTTACTTGGATCGGGAACTGCTGATACAAGTAATTGGGTATACGGGTGTTGTGGATCGTGAATGATCTCTTCCGTATCGCCCCATTCAACCATGTGACCAACGTACATAACCGCTAGATCTTCAGCAATGTAACGTGCTGTTGCGATATCGTGGGTGATGTACAGTAGTGCCATCTCACGTTCAAACTTCATTTCTTCCATCAGGTTTAGTACACCTGCACGAATAGAAACGTCGAGCATTGAGGTTGGCTCATCAGCAAGTACGACTTCAGCACCCACCGCAATGTTACGCGCTAAGTTAACACGTTGACGTTGACCGCCAGACAGCTGGTGGGGGAATTTCGCAGCTGTCTCCTTTGGTGGGATCAAGCCAACTTGTTCTAGTAGGTTGTAAACCGTTTCTTCTAGCTCTTTTTTATTGCCTGACTTCACTTTGTTGTGGATCAGTAACGGACGAGCAATATGGTGGAAAATAGTATGAGTAGGGTTTAAAGAACCGAATGGGTCTTGCCATACCATTTGCACACCTTGGCGGTAATTCATTAAGTCATCATGTTTAGTGATTGACTGGATATCACGACCAAAATATTCAATTGTGCCATCTGTTGGCGCGTACATTTTTGCAATCATTTTCGCCGTTGTTGATTTACCAGAACCTGATTCACCAACAACTGAAAGACCACGACTTTTGTACATTTTGAAAGACACGTCGTTGATTGCACGCATCTTTGATTTCTTTAATGAATTACTGTTAACGGAAAAATCTTTAATTAGATTTTTACCTTCAATAATTGGATTTCCGACAGGTTTGCTCATAATGCCTCCTAAATACTGCCTATTATTTTATTAACCACGTTTAGTGAATAGGTGGCAGTTTGATAAACGTCCTGGTTCAATTTGTGTCAGCTGGGTTGGTGTTTTAAAACAAGCATCGGTTGTTTTGCTACAACGTGCTTGGAAACGACAACCTTGTGGTACTTCTAGTAAGTTCAATGGGTTACCAGGAATACCTGTTAACTTTGTTTTTGGACCAGTTAGAGGAGGGAATGAGCTACCCAAGCCCTCAGTATATGGGTGGAACGGTGTTTCTAGAATTTGCTTAGAAGGGGCAACTTCAATTAATTCACCTGAATACATGATGCCGATACGGTCAGAGAACTCGACCATTAATGACAAGTCATGAGTGATGAATAGGATTGAGAAACCAAATTCTTCTTTTAATGCGTAAATCTTTTGTAGAATTTCACGTTGAACCACAACATCAAGTGCTGTTGTTGGTTCATCCATGATGATCATCTTAGGATTTAGCGCAAGAGCAATCGCGATAACCAAACGTTGACGCATACCACCAGAAAACTGGTGAGGGTAATCACGTAAACGGCTAGGGTGGATATCAACGATTTCTAATAGGCCTTCAGCACGGCGAACTGCTTGCTGACGAGACATATTAGTGTGGCGCATGATTACGTCACAAAATTGCTCTTCCATGGTTAATACAGGGTTCAAAGCGTTCATTGCACTTTGGAACACCATCGACATTTCGCTCCAACGGAAGGCTGACATTGCCATATCCGATTTCTTTAAAATGTCACCATGGCCTTCAAAAATTACTTCACCACCGGTAATGAATGCTGGCGGCTTATGCAGACGCATCAGTGAGAAGGCAACAGTGGATTTACCACAGCCTGATTCACCTGCAAGACCGAATATCTCACCTTTACCAATGTCAAAGCTGACATTATTTACTGCGCGAACATCACCGGCATCTGTAATGTAATCAACACACAAGTTACGAATTGAGATTTGTGGATTGGTCATTATTTATCTCCCCCTTGTAGGGCTGGCTGAGGAGCGTCCACAGCGTTTGCTTCTTTTTCTTCTTTTGCATTCTTAGCATTTTCTTTTGCTAAGTTTTTCCAGCGGCGCATGCCTTTGTGTGAACGTAACTGCGGGTTGGCAATTTCATCAACAGCAAAGTTAAGCATCGCAAGACCGATAGCAATCAGTGTTAGTGCAACACATGGTGCTAATAGCTCCCACCAAGCGCCAACTAACATTGAAGATGATGTTTGTACGTTGTACAGCATCACACCCCAGCTTACTGAGTTCGGGTCACCTAAGCCTAAGAATGACAGTGTTGCTTCAGTCATGATGGCAAGCATTACCGAGCCGATGAAGCTTGCACCAACGATTGAGATTAGGTTCGGTAGAATCTCAACAAAGATAATACGCCATGAGGATTCACCTAATACTTCTGCTGCTTTTACAAATTCCTTTTCACGCAGTGATAAGGTTTGCGCTCGGACAACACGTGCGCCCCATGCCCAGGAGGTCATGGCAATAACCACCGCAATGGTCATTGGACCTGTTTGACCAATAAAGGCTGCGATAACAAACAGTAAGGGGAGCTGCGGTAGAACTAACATGATATTCATCGCAGCGGTTAAGACTTCATCGACTTTACCGCCAAAATAACCTGCTGAAATACCAATGATGGTTGCTAGGAAACACACCATTAAACCTGCACCAAAACCTACCGCTAGTGAAGTACGCGCGCCATATACTAGCTGAGACCAGATATCACGACCCATACGAGATGTGCCTAGTAGGTGCTCTGCATCTTTGGACATTAATAGACGACGCTTGTTATCAGCTAAGTTTTCAGCGATCCAACCGTCTGGATTATCTTGTGCTGCTTTTACTACAAACGCAGGGTACTCATGAGGTTTTCCTGTTCGTTTGTCTGGTGAAAACTGTGTAATCAGCGGAGCAAAAATAGCCCCTAGAATAAAAATAGTGATGATGCTAAGGCCAAACATAGCCTTAGGGTTACCAGATAATAATTTAAATAAGGCTTTCATAATTATTTGCCTCCTTTACGTAGGCGAGGATCTAGCACAACGATCAGGATGTCGGCCATGAAGTTAAAGAACAGCATGAACATAGTCATAATAAGTAACTGACCTTGAAGAACTTGGTAATCACGTGAGTGGATAGCATTAAGCATTACGGTACCAAGACCTGGGTAGTTAAAGATGATTTCGACAATTAACTGACCACCAATCGCCATACCTAGTGCCATAGAAAGTGCTGTTACACTTGGTAGCATTGCGTTACGTGCTGCGTAGTTAAATACCACACGGTTTTCACTTAAGCCCTTACCTTTTGCCATTGTGATGTAATCTTCGTTTAGCAGGTTGATCATGTTATTACGCATATTGATCAAGAAACCGCCGATTTGAATGACTGTGGCACAGAATAGTGGTAGTGCTGCGTGGTAAAGCACGTCTTTGTAGAAAGCCCAGCTTGACCAGTCAGGAATAACGCCCGGCGTATATGCATTGCCTGTAGGGAACCAACGCAAGCCGATAGCAAAGGTGAACATCACAAGCATTGCAATTACAACCGGTGGAACTGCTTGAATAACCAACATACCTGGTGAAATGAATGCATCATAAGTACTGCCGCGTTTCCATGCCGCAAAAATACCTAGTACAGAGCCAATACAGAAAGAAAGCATTACAGCTGAGCCAGCTAAAAATAGTGACCAGCCTACAGCGCCACCTAACAGTTCATTAACTGATAGTGGATAAAATTTGATTGAGGTACCTAGGTTCCACGTAAACACGTTAGCTAGGTAAGAAAAGTATTGTTCATATATTGGACCATCAACAAAGCCTAATAGCTTTTTCATGGCTTCAATACGCTCAGGGGTTACCTGTGCGGTTGCGTTCGCGAACATCATGGTAACTGGGTCACCAGGCATTGCACGCGGAAGAATAAAGTTTAGCGTTGCCGCGAAAATCAGCGCGATAAAATAAAACGATAAACGACGTAGAAAAAATCCCATAACTCACACCTTACACATCCAGCTTGCCTTCCTGAGCTGAATTCAGGACGTAAAACCCCCTGACGCAAGGCGCCATACCTTTTATAGAAGAAAGGATTGAGGGGAAGAGGCGGTGCACAAGGCGTGCACCGCAAATATTAAGCAGATATTATGCTTTTGGTTTTAGATCCAGTACTTGAAGTAGACGCTCAGGAACACCAGCCCATACCATTGGACGGCCTTGAGGGTTCTTCTCATTCCACCAACCAGTGAAGCGAGTTTCGTTGTATTGGAAGTTGTTTGCACCAGACATCACTGGAATCGTGATTTGATTTTCAGCGATGATTTTCTGGATGCTATGAGCAATCTTCAACTGCTCATCTTTGTTAGCTGTTTTGTAGAAGCTGTCTAGTAGCGAGTCTAGCTCTGCATTCTTGAAGTAGTGCATTGCAAAACGAGGCATACCTTCACCAGATTGTAGGCGTGAGTTGTACGCGCTATCCCAGTATAGGTGTGGATCAGCACCGTGGAAGTAGTTTGTGTAAGCTACATCGTAAGTACCGTTTAGCATCGCTTCGTTGTAAACAGCGAAGTCAGGTGTACTTGCTTTCGCGTTAATTCCCGCTTCTTGAAGCTGCTCTACACCTAGCTGTACAGTGTTGTTGAAGTCAGTCCAACCGTTTGGAGACTGAACTGTAAGTTCGATCTTCTTACCTGTTGGTGTTTCTACGAAACCGTCGCCATCAGTATCTTTAAAGCCTGCTTTCGCTAGTAGCTCTTTAGCACCTTTCACATTGTATGTGTTAAATGCTTTGTACTTGTTGTGTACCGCTTCATCTGACCAAGTTTTGAAACCATCACCTAGGCCCGATGCGTAATCGTTCGGCATACCTGCACCGTAGAATGCGATGTCGATGATTGTTTGACGGTCGATAGCCATTGAGAACGCACGACGGAAATCAACATTGTTGATCGCTTCTTTGTTACCATCTTTTGGCGACTTGAAGTTCAACATGAATGACTGAGTGCCCGCAGCTGGGTACCAGTATTTGTGATTTGGGTTTGCCGCAGCGTAAGTGCTGTCGATGTCTGGAATGAACGATGAAGTCCAATCTAGCTCAGAGTTAATGATCTTTGTTAGCAACTGATCGTTGTTCGCGATCTGAGGAACACGTAGACAGTCAACTTCTAGGTTGTCGTTATCCCAGTAGTTAGGATTACGACATTGAACGTATAGCTGAGGAGTGAATGTATCAATCTCAGTAAACGGACCTGTACCTACTGGATTTTCGTTAGTGAAAGTTGTTGGGTTTTCAACTTTGCTCCAGATGTGTTTAGGCACTACTGGTACGAAAGAAATTTCGAAAGGAACGTTCGAGTTCGCTTCAGTTAGATCGAAGATAACCTTGTTACCGTCTTGCTTAACTGATTTAACCCACTTGTTGATACCACGTTGATCTAGTTCTGGATTCTTCTTAAGTAGGTCAAAAGAATAAACTACATCATCAGCAGAAAACGCTTTACCGTCAGACCACTTAACGCCATCACGGATTTCGAACGTTACTTGCATTAGGTCGTCAGACATGTAGTAGTCTTTCGCCAAACGCATTACTGGCTCGTTACCTTTCATTTGGTTGAAAACAACCAATGGCTCGTAAACGAATTCAGTCGTAGTACGAAGGTTTGTAGCTAGGAATGGGTTAAAGTTACGTACCATTGTAGGGTAAAAGTCTGGTACGACTGTTAGCTGGCTTTTCTCTGCTGCAGACGCTACTGGTGCTGTAAAAGCGGTTGCTGCTGCAACAACGGCAAGTGCTAACTTAGTTTTGTTAATATTGGCAAGCATAGCTGTTCCTTACTCTTTGCTCTGTTTCACTTAATGGAAATTAAAGTTTGCTCCATCATTGGAGCCCTTGAACTTACTTCATCGGAACTGAGTAACGCTGAACCGGTGAATGGCCTTGTAAGCTCTCAGTGCGTTAAATATTCGCTGTAATGGATAAATCGTCAATCAAGCTTCCCGTCAAAATTGTCAAAATAACCAATAACAACGTCAAAAACGTTAATTTTAGGTTTTGTTGTTACCGATGAGTAGATGTTAAATGTGTGTTACATCACATTTGTATCTATCGGTGGTGAAATGATGTTTTGAGTTTATCTGGTTTTAACTTGTTGTTTTTATTTGCTTTTATTGTTTTCGTTTGGTTTTTTTTATGTAATGTGTGTTTTTTGAGTCGTTATTTCCGTGTGTAAAATTTATCGTCAATGTTTGTTGTGATTCGCTTCTCATAAACAAAAACTAATTCCCTCTTCTATCATTATGGAGCTTAAATAGCTTAAATTGCTTTAAAAATAGCCAAAATGTAGAGTGTGACTGATGTCATTTTTATGGTTTTTAATGTGATATTTTCTTGTTAAAAATAACAGTTTCATCTGATGAATAAGAATAAGTTTTCGTAAGAAAGGCCACATCGTTATGCTGCTAGGTGAGGCTCTTCTGACGTGAATATTTACTTATGGATGTAATGCTAAAGAGATAATAAGAAGGATGGTTTGACGTTTGTATTTTACTGGCATAAAAAAGGCTCCCGTAAGAGCCTTGATATTTAGGATGTAATAAGACTTAATTAGCTGGTACTAATTGTATGGTGTAGTTTGTCTCGCATTGCCACTACATGTTGGCGCTCTACTGTTGTTTGAGTACAGCGCTCTAGAACGTAATCCATGGTGTTGAGCACTGTACGCCAACGTGGGGTCTTGGGTAACGTATCGATATGTAGATATTTATCAAGAGTACGTGTTTGTAAGGTGCTGCGATCAAGATACACTCGCCACAATCCACTTTCCTCTGCTAATTCAAATTTGGTTTTCTTGGCGTCATTTTCCCATAATGAAAGCGTCATCGTCATCGACTCAACCATAAGTTGACGAATAATATCCCCTTTATTTTGTCCGCTACCATCCAGCTTATCAGCCAAGCGTGTGAATTCACCACCAAGCTCTCTGAGTTGCTGTAAGTTATTCTTGTCGCCGTTAAAAGCAAACTCTGACAACATATCAACGGCATTTTCTAGTAAGCCTATACGATGATCTGCCGAAGGACCTTGGTTATCAAAAACAAACATTTGTTTAAGTCCTGATTCTTCAGGAAGGTTAATAATGTCGGTTGATAATGTTTGGATCTCATCATTTATAACGAAGCTCAACTTGCCATTGTAATGGTGGCTGTCGTTAATACCTATCGGTAGCTCTGTGGCGATAATATCCGAAATAGTATGGCGCTCAAGTTGCTCTGGTGAGCGTTTAAATAACTTACCAGCGGCACTATTAACATAGCGAATACGACCTTCACTTTGTACACAGATAATTGCTTCACTGGTCGTGTCAAGAAGCCCTAGCAAGCGGCTTTGTGCTTCTATTAGGCTGATTTCTACTTGCTCTCGACGATAAATTTCTTGCTGTAAGCTTTGGTTCTTTTGCTTTTCATGTTCAGTCTTACTGGCTTGCAGGTAAGCTTGAATACGAGCAATTAACTCTTCTTTATTAAAAGGTTTAGTTAAGTAGTCATTAGCCCCACACTCAAAGCCTTTGATGCGGTCTTGAATTTGCCCTAATGCAGACAACATCATTATTGGTAATTCAAAAATCGAGTATTGCTTTCTTAATAGGGTGCAGACTTCGTAGCCACTCATCTCCGGCATCATAATATCGAGTAAGATCAGATCTGGACGTTGTTGTTGGACAATATCTAATGCCTGATGACCGCTCTCTGCTGTTTTTACTCGATAGCCAGCAAGTCGGAGAAAATTATTTAAAATCTGAAGGTTTACGGGTTCATCATCAACCACGAGAATAAGATCACCTTCAGGGTTTTCAGGTAAATTGGTGCTTTCACAACTTCTGGAATCTAATGCCGGTACTTGGAAGTGCTGAAGTATAGAGTCATTAGATATCGCATTGATCTGCTCTTTGGTTGCAAGGTTTAAGGTAAAGCTAAAGGTAGTGCCAATCATAGGCTGACTACTTACATATAAGCGCCCGCCCATTAATTCAATAAGTTGACGACTAATTGATAAACCTAGACCTGCGCCTTGTCGGTAGTTGGTCGAATTTGAGTTTGCTTGAATGAGGGGCTCAAAAATATGCTCTAGCTGCTCACTTGGAATACCTTGCCCCGTATCGACGACTTGTACACGTAATTGCTGTTCTAATACTGTGGCAGAGATAATGATCTTACCTTCAGATGTGTACTTAATCGCGTTACCGACAAGGTTATAAAGTACTTGTTCTAAACGTTGCTCATCGGCATCAACGAGTGGCAAATCTGCAGGAATTTGATTAATGATCCTTACCGGTTTGTTACCAAGCAAGTGACTAGAAAGCTCCAGTACTAATCTCACCGCGGCTGACAGATCAATCGCATGGCGATGGATATCTAAATCGCCATAACGCATTTTGTGATAATCCAGCAAATCATCGACAAGGTTAGTTAAACGTTGTCCACTATTGATGATCATTTCTAACTGACGACGTTGAGAATCTTTTACGGGTCCATTCGCTCCAGCAAGTAAAGATTCTGCAATGCCCACCATGCCATGAAGTGGGGTGCGTAATTCATGAGATGTGGTTGCAAGGAATTCATCTTTAAGTTTATCTGCTGTCTGTAGCTCATTGTTTTTCTGCTTGATAATCTTAAGGCTTTGTTCTAACTCGTCATTTTGAGTTTTAATTAAACCTATTTTTTCGCGAATAGAGCGCTGCATACGTGAAAAGCTTATCGCCAGACGACCAATTTCATCACTACGTTCAGTGCCTTCGATGACTTGGTCTAAATCGCCACCAGAGGCTTTTTCTGCCGCCCAAGTTAACCGCAGTAAGGGGGCGGTAATTGAATTAGACAATAAGTGAGAAGCAAAGATCACCAAAATAATAGCGCTGATCATTGCCACACCAAATATTTTTTCTAATTCAGTAATACGAGCAAAGGCTTCTTTTTCGGGTAGTTCAACGACTAGTGCCCATTTATTGTTAAGGATATCGAGTGGTGAAAATGCACTCAATACTGAAATGTTATCGTAGTTTTTAAAGCTACCCACGCCTGATTTGCCAGCCAGTGCTTCCCTGATACTTTCACTTTTTAACGTTGTGGGAACCCCTGTTTCTGCCGCGAAACGCAGTTTGTGATCTTGACCAATCAATAAAGTTTGAACGTAGTTCGCATTATTACCAAGGTCTTGAATAAGCTCAGAAATCGCTTTATTACTTAACTCCATAAAGACGTAACTGTGCAAATAGCCTTGCTGAATGATCGGGGCGGCGAACCATGCGGTTGTGTCGTCTGTGTTTGCAGATTGACTAAAATCGGTAAAAGTAACCGGTACTTGATCAGGTTTAGCCTGACTTTGTTTGGTTTTTGCGGTAATCGCTTCAAAGGTTTGTTTTAAAGCTGGCGATGCTAGGGCGTTGGTAAGTAAATTGACGCCAAACAACTGGTGATTGTGAACGGAGTAAACCACGTTGCCTGAACGATCAACTAACATGATATCTTTGAAGTCAGAGCGTTTTAAATACTCTTTATAAACAGCGTTGTAGCGCTTATACATCAAACGATAGCGCTCATGTCCTACATAAGTCGTTTTATTATGGGACTCATTTTTTTGGGTAAGGGTTTGCGAGAAATAATGAGCATGTCCTTGAGATGCAAGTTGCTGTGTTATGTCACCGAGTTGATGGTAAGCACCGACTAAGCCATAAAAACGACCGCCACTGTTATTCGATAATTCAGAGCGAGCGAAACTCTTCACCTCAGATTCTTTCGCTGCGAAAAAGCTATAAAGCTGCTTTTGCTTATTATCACGTAAAGAAGCTAAGTGATTGATACTTTGTTCAGCAAGATCTTTGGTATGAGAGTTTAGAAAATATAGGGCAGATAAAACCAAAGGTGTGATGCTAAGCACAATAAAGGCCAACATTAGCGTATGTTGGAGACGTTTAAATCGTTTGGTATTCTGCATTCCGGTGCCTGAATAAAATGATTATCGTTCGATTTGGATTGAGGAACAGTGACTAACGTTAAATTATAAAACGTTTTAAAAGTAACGTTTTTGACAATTTTTCCGTTCGTTAGAAATCACTAAGTCCATATATATTAATATAATACTGCTTATACTGACTTATTTGAAGTGATCAAGTACAGCGATAATGAAGCGTGTTGTAAAACACAGAATTAACGGTTTTGACGGAGTTTTGATTATAAAAAAGGGACAACAATGTCCCTCTTTAGATAAATGTTCCGTTAAAATAAATTAACGGTTATTTAGTTGCGGCGTAAATATTAAATTTATTTGTTTTTGCCGTAATGTTGCACTCACCAAGGCTTGCTTCAATTAATGGCGGATATTGTAAGAAGCTGTTGGCGACAATGACGAGCTGACCGTTATGGCTAAGGTATTGTGGTGCATCATTAATAAATAGCTCAGTTGCGGCATAAAATGTTTTTAACCCAGCATGGAACGGTGGGTTGCTGATCAAGAACTGGTAAGGGCCCGTTAACGCCTTATAGACATCGGTAGCGGTGAACTTACTCGCTTCAAGGTTATTGACCTTAAATGTTTCTTTTGCCGATTCAATGGCTAACGCACTGATATCACACAGCTCTAAATCAATAGTGGGGTATTTAGCTTTCATCACCGCGCCAATCACACCAGCACCACAGCCAAAATCTAATACTTTGCCGTGTAATTTAGGCAGATTGTTAAGCAGTAATTCTGAGCCTTTATCAAACTCACCATGGCTAAATACGCCAGGTAAAGAGCGAACAGTAAGTTGTACGCCAGCAATATCGATAGGATAACTACGGAACCAATCTGATAAATTAAAGGCTTTTGGCGTGTTATCACAACGTCCCCAGTAAAAACTGCAGCGACGTGCCGAATCATATTTGTTCAGTGGGCCATATTCTGCAAAGAGTTTTTCTGCACTGCGAACCCCTGAGCGGTTTTCACCAACGATACAAATTTCAACGCCAGTACCGAACTTATTCAGTAGCATGGTTAACAAGTAATCAGCTTCTGCTTTTGCTTTAGGCCAGTAAAGCAGGATCATATCGATATCTAATGTTTCTGTTAATTCAGCCCCGAAGTAACTACTTACATTATTAAAACGTTTGATATCTGAGTAGAAGCCATAGTTTGTGGTAAATACCGATACCGTTTGAGCGGTTTGAGATAGCTCTGATGCGAAGGTATCACTTAATTCGCCAGCGATAAGGACTTTACGGTTTTCAAAAAACTCAGATTGACGAGCAACAACCTGGCTCGCGGCGCAATAAGACATGTAACTGGCCTCAATGTAGACATCATAAATTTGGGAGCGAATTGTTCCATAATTATGTGCCGTTGAAAAGAAATCAGCAGTAGAGAGGAAGATTGAATAGAAGAAAAATGCCGCCCTAGAATAGAGGCGGCATTGTAATGATAGGTTAGTGAGAATCTTGTTGTTCTAAGAAGTCTTTAAATTCAACTTCATACATTTTAAATAACACGAGTGTTACACCAAAAATGATGGGACCGTAAATCATACCGATCAAACCAAATAATTGGATACCCCCAATGATTGAGAAGAAGATCAGTAGGGTATTCATGCTTGAACTGCCTTGCATCAGCAATGGACGGACAACGTTATCGATTGAACCTACGACAAGCACTCCCCAGCCCGCTAAGAATAATGCCCATTCCCATTGACCGACTAACAGTAAGTATAGAGATGCAGGTAGCCAGATAAGTGCGGTACCTACGACAGGGATTAATGAAGCAAAAGCCATCATTGAGCCCCAGAACAGCCCTGGGAATCCGCATAGCCACATTGCAAAACCACCGGCTAAGCCTTGCGCGACAGCGGTTAGGAATGATCCAAGTACGGCAGATTTTGCGACTTGTTCAACTTCTTCCATAATTGCATCTTCTTGACTGCGAGACAGTGGGATCACATGGCGGATCGCGGCAATCATCTTGTCGTTATCACGTAGCAGGAAGAATAGGACAAATAGCATCATCATAAAGTTTACTAATATGCTAGTGGCGTCTCCAAGAATACGTGCACTAATGTTGATTGCTTGAGAGCCGACTTGAGATGCTGTAGTTGCAATTTTCTGAATGATGACCTGAGGATCAAAATCATGGAACGGTGAGTATTTATCTATATAGAACAGTACTTTTTGAGCGTAAGGGTGAGCAAATAGTTCTTTCGGACCGCCGGATGTGATCCATTGATAACTTTCTTTAGAAACGGTTGTACCTTGATGAACAATGGATGAAAACACCACAAGCAACGGGATCACAATAATGACGGTAAGCACAAAGCAAGATAACATTGCAGCAGTATTTGCACGGGTTGGCATTAACGCTAATAAACGTTTATGTAGTGGTGCAAAGAGTAATGAAATAATAAAGGCGAGAACAATCGGCCCTAAATAAGGTTCAATGAGTTTGTAACTGGCAAATGCAGCAACAAATAAAGCAATAATAAGGAGCCAATGGCGTGGCTCGATTTTAAATGGCTGTGGCACTGTATGTTTCCTTTAATTAATAAGCGTCTTCATTACTGCTGTTATTGATAAAGATTATCATTATAATCATTGTCGCTATAACTTATCGATTATACTCTTTATCGCGGAGATGGCTTATGGGATGTTGTAATTGTGGCTGTGATGACAAAAAAAAGCGCAGACCACCGATTGCACTAATTATTTTAGTCATCATGGTACTGCTTGCGTTATATTTTTGGCAATAACCTTAGCCTTGAGCGGTGGCTATAGTTAAATACAATTTCTGTGTTTTAGATACTAAAATAATGTCATAAAAAAAGGTCACTCATTGTGACCTTTTTTATTTTTATTTATTTCAGCTTTCTGAATTATTCAGGGCTGTTTTCATGAGCAAGCGTTGCAAAAGCAAAATCAGCCGCTTCAAGTGTTGCATCAATGATTTGATCTGTGTGTGCTAGTGAGGTGAAGCATGCTTCATATGCAGACGGTGCAAGATATACCCCTTTTTCTAGCATTAAATTAAAGAAACGCTTGAAACGCTCGACATCGCACTTGGTTACATCTTCGTAGCACGTTACAGTTTCTTGCTCAGTAAAGAAGAAGCCAAACATCGCACCTACTTGATTAATTGCCAGTGGAACACCGTGCTTATCTGCTAATGCTTTAAAGCCATCAGCAAGACGTTTAGTAGTATGAGCAAGGCGTTTTTCATTACCGTCTTCAGTTAACACGCTTAAACAGGCATGACCTGCTGCCATTGCAACAGGGTTGCCTGATAGCGTACCCGCTTGGTAGACAGGGCCTGTTGGTGCAACAAATTCCATCACTTCACGACGGCCACCGAATGCGCCGACTGGCATACCGCCGCCGATGATTTTACCTAGTGTTGTAAGGTCTGGTTTAATGTTGTAATAGCCTTGAGCACCACCTTCTGATACGCGGAAGCCTGTCATTACTTCATCTAGAATTAATAGCGCGCCAAATTCATCACAGATGTCGCGTAGCCCTTCAAGGAAGCCAGGTACAGGTGGAATGCAGTTCATGTTACCCGCAACAGGCTCAACGATAATACAAGCAATCTCTTCTGGGTGAGTTGTAAACGCTTCACGTACAGAATCTAGATCGTTATAGGTTGCTGTTAGGGTATGTTTTGCAAAATCTGCAGGTACACCTGGTGAGCTTGGTTGACCTAGGGTTAATGCGCCAGAGCCTGCTTTAACGAGTAGACAATCGGCGTGACCGTGGTAACAACCTTCAAATTTTAAGATCTTATCGCGACCAGTAAACCCGCGTGCCAGACGAATAGCGCTCATGGTTGCTTCAGTACCTGAGCTTACCATGCGTACCATTTCCATCGATGGTACTAGTTTTGATACCAGATCAGCCATGGTGATTTCCATTGCCGTTGGCGCACCAAAACTTAAACCTTGTTGCGCTGCATCGATCACCGCATCACGAATCGCTGCATGGTTATGGCCTAAGATCATTGGACCCCAAGAGCCAACGAAATCGATGTATGCATTACCATCAGCATCAAAAATATAAGCGCCATCGGCACGCTCAATAAAGAGTGGTGTGCCACCAACACCAGCGAACGCTCTCACTGGAGAGTTAACACCACCTGGAATTTTTTGTTTTGCTTTGGCAAATAAATCAGCCGATTTGCTCGTTTTGCTCATTATGAGGTCCTATATAAAATAATCAGGCGTAGATCCAATCCAGATCGTTTTCTGTCCTAGAGATTGTAGGCCAGAGAAGTGTGTAGATTGTTATTAGTCCATTGTACCTAAAAGGATGCAATTTAGGGAGGGCGATTTATGGTGGTTATTTGCGTGTATTGAACAATTAATTACAGCAATACTGCAGTACAAGTCACAGTTGCAAAGCTATTTTTCAACATTAGCAGTATAATAAACGCCCATCTTAGATTACTCTTCTAAAATCAATAGTTTCATTTATCCTCCCTGCATCCTATATGCAATCTTTTGACAATACGGCCGAAAAATGACTGATAAAACGCACGGGATCCACATGCCTCCTCATCTTCAACCTCGCGTTTTTGTAAGGCAACTGCTTACTCGTGATAAAACGCCAGTCTCTGTTCTATTTTTATCAGCTCTTGTCGGCATTTTAGCGGGCTTAGTCGGAACCTTGTTTGAAATTGGTGTCAACTGGGTAACGGATCAGCGTACAGAGTGGTTACGTGATGAAATAACCAGTGTACTTCCTTTGTGGCTCGCAGCATTTATTGTCAGTGCTTTTCTTGCCTTTGTTGGTTATTACCTTGTTAGTCGTTTTGCCCCTGAAGCTGGTGGTTCTGGTATTCCTGAAATTGAAGGTGCGATGGAAGAAATGCGTCCTGTTCGCTGGTGGCGCGTGATCCCAGTTAAATTTTTCGGTGGTTTAGGTGCGTTAGGCTCGGGTATGGTACTGGGTCGTGAAGGTCCTACGGTACAAATGGGCGGTAATATTGGACGAATGATCTCTGATATTTTCCGTTTAAAAGATAAAGAAGGTCGACACTCTTTACTTGCAGCAGGTGCCGCTGGTGGTTTAGCAGCAGCATTTAATGCCCCGATGGCGGGGATCATGTTTGTACTTGAAGAGATGCGTCCGCAGTTTCGTTACAGTTTAATTTCGGTGAAATGCGTAATGATCTCTGCGGTGATGTCAAATATCGTATTTCGTCTTTTACGTGGCCAAGAAGCGGTTATATCTATGCCGCAATATGATGCTCCTGCACTGAAATCATTATGGTTATTCTTAGTGTTAGGGATGCTATTTGGTGGTTTCGGTGTCCTATTTAATCGGATGATTATTTTTGCGTTAGATAGCTTTGTTAAAATTCACCGTAATGAGCGTAAGCGTTACCTTATCACTGGCGCTTTAATTGGTGGCTGCTTCGGTTTACTTCTATTGTATTTCCCAGAATTAACCGGTGGCGGTATTTTCCTTATCCCTCACGCGACTAACGGTGATTACGGCCTCGGTATGTTAATGCTGTTGTTCTTTGCTCGTATTGCAACAACATTACTGTGTTTTGGCTCCGGTGCACCGGGCGGTATTTTTGCCCCAATGTTGGCGTTAGGGACATTGTTTGGCACTTTCTATGGCATGATCACACAAGGCATTTATCCTGATTTAGGCATTGATCCTGGACTATTTGCAATCGCTGGTATGGGGGCGCTTTTTGCTGCAACGGTGCGCGCACCAATTACGGGGATTTTGCTGGTTATTGAAATGACCAACAACTATCACCTTATTTTACCATTGATTGTTACCACTCTCGGTGCGACTATGCTTGCTCAGATGTTAGGCGGACAACCGATTTATTCGCAGTTGCTACACCGAACAATTAAAAAAGAGCGTTTACGCCATGATTCTCCAACAAGTGAGCCTAATACTTGAACAACATAGTCAGGTATTGGATAATCAGCGTAATTAACGGAAGTGTGTGAGAGGTTTTGTAATGAGCGATGCTAATTTGCCGCTAACTTTTTCTGATGTTGCAGCGAATAAAGTAAAAACACTGATCGCTGAAGAAGAAAACCCGAATCTAAAGCTACGTGTTTATATCACTGGTGGTGGTTGTAGTGGCTTTCAATATGGTTTTACTTTTGATGAAAAAGTAAATGATGGTGATATGACCATTGAAAATGGCGGTGTAACGCTAGTGGTTGATCCTATGAGTCTCCAGTACCTAATGGGTGGTACAGTTGACTACACTGAAGGTCTAGAAGGTTCGCGTTTCTTTGTTAACAACCCAAATGCAACAACGACTTGTGGTTGTGGCGCATCATTTAGTGTTTAAAATGTTAACTCGATAATCATTGAGTTAAATAAAAGCCGACAAATATTGATTGTCGGCTTTTTTGTATATAAACAATGGCTTAGTTTAATAATATGTCATTATTAACGACCAGTTTGCCTAATTGCTGAATATGATCAAGTTGTTGTTTAGCTTGCTTTTTAAACGTTACTTGCTCGTTGCCTGATAATGAATTGGCTTGCGGTAAATCTACCGTACGAGGGTTTTTATGCTGACCATTAACCAAGAATTCATAGTGTAGGTGAGGGCCTGTGACGCGACCTGTACCGCCTAAAGTACCGACAGTATCTCCCTGTTTTACTCGTTGCCCTTTTTTGACCATACGCTTAGTTAAATGCAGGTATTTGGTGACATATTTAGCGCTATGCTTGATAAAAACGTAGTTACCATTGTATTTGTTATACGCTGATTCTAATACAACCCCATCACCTGCCGCCCAAATAGGTGTGCCAACAGGAGCAACATAATCAGTGCCTCGGTGCGGCTTTACTTTTCCTGTAACGGGGTGGAGACGACGCGGATTAAAATTTGAACTTACATAGCGGAAGTTGACAGGAGAGCGCAAGAATGCTTTACGCATTGCTAGCCCGTCTTTATCGTAATATTTACCGTCGTTATTGCGAACTGCGGTAAAAGTTTGCCCCATATTGGTAAAGGTTGCGGCTAAAATCTCACCGCGATCGACTGGATAACCATCTAAATAGTGCTGTTCAAATAACACTTCAAATTTATCACCCGCTCTAATATCGAGAGCAAAATCAATATCCCAACCAAATAGCGCGGCAATTTCCATGATCTGATTGGCCGTTAATCCTGCTTTATCTGCGGCACTCCAAAAACTGGTTTTAATGGTGGCATGAGAGAAATTGATATGCGTTTCAATTTCCTTTTTATCCATCTCACTGCTAAAGGTGCTGCCATCGTGGCGCACAATCAAGGTTTCTAAATGATTACGAGGTTGGCGAAGCTCAACTAATTTTCCTTCTTTATTAAAGCCAAATTGAAGGATATTACCTGGACGAAGTCTT
Organism: Photobacterium sp. GB-50; assembly: GCF_003026755.1. Classification (NCBI taxonomy): domain Bacteria; kingdom Pseudomonadati; phylum Pseudomonadota; class Gammaproteobacteria; order Vibrionales; family Vibrionaceae; genus Photobacterium; species Photobacterium sp. GB-50. The sequence continues at coordinate 107,027 of NZ_PYNX01000011.1, read as the reverse complement.
TCCAATTGTTTGGTATTGGCATCGGTATTGATAAGGGAATGTAGTATTTTTCCATCTAAGCCGATGTTATCAAAAGCGATAGCTAAACTTTCACCACTTTCAATAACGTGCTTTTTCCATATAAGCTCATCTGTTTTATCTTTACCTGAAAGAGGTGTCGCTGAAGCGGTTGCAATATCAATAGGGTAAGGTTTGCCAATTTTAAATTTACGCTCAACATGAGAAGCGGTTTCTTGCTGGGAACTCGGTATCATTGCAAGCCCCAGCATAGCTATGCTGATCAATATGATAAAAAAGAGGTTCTTCCGTGGAAATCGAGGTGATGAAGTTCCTTTCATACTAAATTTTTCACATATATTCCGAAAAAATAAACGGCCTTCAGTCTAACTGGTTTCAAAAAAGCCTGCTATTCAAGTAAGATAGTCGGCTTATTATTTTTGCCAATTTTGTGGGAGCGAACAAGAATGGCCAGCATTGAACAAGCACTTATTGAGATAAAACGTGGGGTTGAAGAACTTATCCCAGAAGCAGAGCTAATAGCAAAGCTAAAAGAAAACCGTCCATTACGTATAAAATTAGGTGCTGATCCTACGGCGCCAGACATCCATCTTGGACACACGGTTATTCTCAATAAGTTGCGTACTTTTCAGGAATTAGGCCATGAAGTCACTTTCTTGATTGGTGATTTTACTGGTATGGTCGGCGATCCTACCGGTAAGAACACGACACGTCCGCCACTAACGCGTGAAGATGTATTACGCAATGCGGAAACATATAAAGAGCAGGTATTTAAGATCCTTGATCCTGCCAAAACCACGATTGCGTTTAACTCGACATGGTTATCAGAGTTAGGTGCAGAAGGAATGATCCGTTTAGCGTCTAATCAAACCGTTGCTCGTATGCTAGAGCGTGACGATTTTAAAAAGCGTTACGGCGAGAATCGTCCAATCGCGATCCATGAATTTATGTATCCATTACTTCAAGGTTACGATTCAGTCGCAATGGAAACAGATGTAGAACTAGGCGGTACTGATCAGAAGTTCAACTTGCTAATGGGTCGTGAGTTACAAAAATCGCACGGTCAAAAACCACAGGTTGTACTGACGATGCCATTGCTGGTGGGTTTAGATGGCGTGAAGAAAATGTCTAAATCTGCGCATAACTACATTGGTGTTGCCGATGCGCCAAGCGATATGTTTGGTAAGATCATGTCTATCTCTGACGATCTGATGTGGAGCTACTTTGAATTGCTTTCATTCCGTCCAATGGATGAAATTGCTCAGTTTAAAGCCGATGTTGATGCCGGTAAAAACCCACGTGATGTGAAGTTCTTACTAGCAAAAGAGATCATTGCACGTTTCCATTCAGAAGAAGCGGCAGAAGCGGCATTGCAAGAATTCATCAGTCGTTTCCAAAAAGGTAACCTACCTGATGAAATGCCTGAGTTTGAATTCGAAGCCGGTCTTCCTATTGCGAATTTATTAAAAGAAGCAGCACTGGTTAATTCAACGTCTGATGCAATGCGTATGATCCGTCAAGGCGCTGTGAAGCAAGATGGTGAGAAAGTAGAAGACACGAAACTGGTACTGGCTGCTGGCAATTATGTTTTCCAAGTCGGTAAACGTAAATTTGCTCGTGTGATGATTAAATAATCACATTGCTCTCGCAGCGTTATTCAAATATGAAAGGATGCATTTGCGTCCTTTTTTTATATCTGTCAAATAATCTTAATTAATAATAACTTGGCTTTAAATCTTAATGTTTAATGGTTTATGAAAGCTTACTTTCTAGCTTTGATCATTATGCCGACGACGAGAGACAAGCTACTATAAAAGATTACTCTTCATTTTATATCGACTGGCTATGGAATCGATTCAACATATTATTACTGATCTCACCCCGCTGCTGCAGCAATACGGGTACTATATTTTAGCATTGGCAATTGCTGTTGAAGGTATGGGGATCCCAGCGCCTGGTCAGTCGTTATTGATCGTCGCGAGTTTATTGGCATCGTCAGGTAAAATGTCGTTACCTATGGTGCTATCCGTTGCTTGGGCAAGTAGCTTTATTGGTAACAGTATTGGCTACTTTATTGGACGCCAATTTGGTCATATCTTAACGAAGAAAGAATGGATTAAACCGCGAACGCTGACCAAGTTACATCAGTTTATTGACCGCTATGGCATGCTAGGGCTTGTGATCAGTCGTTTTGTTGAAGGCATTAAACAGTTCATGTGCATTGGCTGTGGTATTGCGCAAATGCCAGTGCAACTTTTCTTATTAGGTAACTTCTTAGCGGTCACGATCTGGCTATTGGTATTTGGCGTGGCTCCTGCTTATTTACATGACGAATTAGGGCCTATTTTAGCCTTCTATCATAAATATCAGATGCAATGTTGGTCTGTCGTCGTTGTACTTGCTTGTATACTTGGATGGTGGCTTATCCGTCGATTCAAACGCCGTAAAACCTCGATTGAAGAATAAGATAACCTTGTTTGTTTCGGATTAAAAACCGCCAGTGTTGGCGGTTTTTTTGTTAATTACGCAGTGCAAAAATAGGCAGAGACAGATTCCACTTAATGGCTGCGAGTCTTATGGTGAGTGTGGTAAAGATACCGATCACTGCAGCAACAGAAGGCAGTACACCTAAAGATAAGCCTATGGTGTGTACCATACCGCCTAGAATACAGGCTGTTGCATAAACCTCTGTACGTAATACCATTGGGATCTCACGTCCGAGTACATCTCGGATCACGCCGCCGCCACAGCCTGTTATCACACCCATGATCACAGCGACCATTGGCGATGCGCCATAACGTAATGATTTTTCGACACCGATAGCCACAAAGACTGCTAATCCAATCGCATCAGCGACAGGAAGAAAATACCATGGCATCCGTTTAGGGCGTTGAGTTGCGAGCATCGTGATAATACAGGTAATAAAAATCACCCATAAGTAATTGGTATCTTTGATCCAAAACACAGGGGTAGCACCTAATGCCATATCACGAATAGTGCCGCCACCAATAGCTGTTACGCTAGCTAGCACGACAACGCCAAAAGGATCCATGCGTAATCGTCCTGCCATGAGTACTCCCGAGGCTGCAAAGATTGCAGTACCAAACATATCGAGAATATAGATGAGCATGTTTATCCCTATTTAATAGAAAAGGGGGAAAGTAGGCAGGCGATTGTACTGCCTAAATGGCTAGGTACAACTATAAAATCCATCTTTAGTGAGGTTATTCACAGCAAAGGTGAGGCTTTTCTTTCATTATCCAGTAGTTGACACACTTGCTTTACGGCTTTAAGAGTGCGAAGCGTGGGGCGGTTTAACCAATCGCTATTGAGTTGATAAAGCTGATGATTATCAACCGCAGGGAGTTTACCTTGCCACTTTAACCATGGGCTATTTTCTTTTGACGTTGCATGACGTGAACCGAAAATGACGCTGGGTTGGCGAACAACAACTTGCTCTTGATTGACTTGTGGGTATGCCGCGGTGCTGGTGGCAAAAATATTTTCTCCACCGCAAATATCAAAAACAGGACTCGGCCAGTTGCCATCTGAAATCGTCAACATAGGGCTATCACTTAATTGATAAAAGTAACGTACTGGAGGCGCGTGTTGATAGCGTGCTTTAATTTTGGCGAGTTGTGTTCTAAATGTTGTAGCTGCATTAATCGATTGACTTGGATCATCAGCAAATTTACCCAGTTTGATAATCGTATCTGCAATATCGGTTAATTGCGTTGGATTTGAATAAAAGATATTAATCCCAAGTTGCTGTAAACGAGCCATTTCTCGACTTGGGTTCCCTCCTTTCCATGCCAAAACTAAATCAGGCTTTAAGGTAAGAATTCGTTCCATTTTGATGCCGCGATAATTTGCAACACGTTCTAATTTTTTCGCTTGCTCTGGGTAATCACTGTAGTCGCTAGCTGCAATGAGTTTGTTTCCCAAACCAGCGCTATAAGCGAGTTCCGTCATGTGTGGCGATAAGCTAATGATGCGTTGAACAGACTGTGATTGTTCAGCAAAGGCAGAGGTGAATGGGAATAGAACAACAATGAGAAGTAGGAAGCGCATTAAGCTAGTCCGTGAAAAATAATCAGTAAGCCGCTTTCGATAATGATCCAACACCATAAACGACTTGTCATTAATTGCTGAATTTGTGCAAGGTGTAACGATGCGGGGGCAATTTTCCCTCCGATACGCGGTCGTTCCATTTTCACTTGGTTGTACATCGCGGGACCGCCAAGGGATAAAGACAGTTTGTGTCCGGTTGCGGCTAATAACCAACCCGTCCCTGGTAGCTGCCAATTTTCACCTTGCTGCATTAAACCATGAAAAGCATTTTTGGCATTTTGGCCAAGGGTAATTAATAGTGCAAACAGGCGAAGCGGCACAATATCTAAAATAAGTGCGATACGAATCGCAGGTAAACCAAAAAAGCGGAACTGTTCACGGCTTGGTGACCAAGATCGCGCAAGGCTAATCGCTAAACGATACATAATCGCCGCAATACCACCACCTATGGCATACCAGAATAAGACGCCAATGACATTACGGCCGTAACCAAGTAATAGGGTTTCAGCACCCGCTTTACCTAGTCCAAGCAGTGATAAATTTTCAGTATTACGATTAACGTGATCGGCTAATAACTCACGGCATCTGCCTTTGTGTTCAAGGTTATAGGCTTGATTAAATTGTTTGCCTAATTTAGCAGATGTTTGCCAGTCTATTGCCATCCACAACAGGGTCATTTGGAAAATCGTTTGATACCAAACCAGTTGGCTAAAAGCGAACAATAAGATCAGTACCGTGCCTGACATTAAAAACCAAGCAAGTGAGCCTGCGAGAATACGTTGAGAGGGATTTTCTTTCGGGTGATTAACACGCTCTGCAATGAGCAGTGCGAGACGTTGCCAAATAACAATGGGGTGAAGCGGGTAGGGAATGGGTAAAACCCAATGCAATAATAACGCTCCCCACAAAGCGAGTAGGGAGCTATTAGTTGTGAGTAACGCAACAAGTGATTCCATCATCCGTGACAGCTATTCTCGTTTTAGGCTAGATGCGAAGCAAGGCCACTTAAATTAGTTACTACAATGAGGTTACTTAAGTAACTCAACCATTTTCTCAACCATGATTGATGAGCTTTTTGCTGCAAGTGGCAGGAACTCATCAAAGCTCATTGGCGATTCTTTATCTGCAACATCAGAAATGGCACGAACCACAACAAAGGGGACTTTGAATTGGTGACAAGCTTGAGCAATAGCCGCAGCTTCCATTTCAACAGCAACGACTGATGGGAAGTGAGTGCGAATGAAGTTTTGTTTTTCAGCGCTACATACAAATGCATCGCCAGTACAGATCAGACCGCGAACAGCGTGTGGCTTTTTAGGTAAAGCAGATAGTGCTTGCTCTGCTACATCCATCAGTTTTTCGTCAGAGAGGAAAGCGGCTGGCTGCTGTGCCATTTGACCGATCTCATAACCAAATGCTGTCACGTCTGCGTCGTGGTAGCGAACTTCCGTTGAGATCACAACATCACCAACATTAAGGCTTGATTCAAAACCGCCAGCAGAGCCTGTATTGATCACAACATCAGGTTGGAACGTTTCAAGTAATACGGCTGTGCCTACTGCTGCTGCAACTTTACCAATACCAGATTGTAACAAGACAACATCCGCACCATTTAGCGTACCTGTGTAGAGAGTACAACCTGCTTTGTTGTGTGTTTCGCAGTTTTCTAGTTGTGCTTTTAGGATCGCAACTTCTTGCTCCATTGCGCCAATAATGCCGATTTTCATTGATTCGTTCTCTTGTTGTTCAAGCGGTGCACCGAGGGTGCTGTTGTGTTGATTAGTGTACCATGAGCGATAGAATTTATACCAAAAGTTATCGAGCGCTAATTTTTGAACAATAAAAAAAAGCGGAAGGTTGCCCATCCGCTTTAGTTTGTTTAATTAACGTATTTAGACGTTGAGATAATCCAGTATGCCATCAGCGGCTTTACGGCCTTCATCAATGGCGGTTACCACTAAATCTGAACCACGAACCGCATCACCACCGGCAAAGATTTTCGGGTTTGTGGTTTGATAGGCAAAGTGTGCATCGAATGAGGTTTTGATCCGTCCCCATTGATCCAGTTCAACATCATATGGTGTCAGCCATGGCATCGCATGAGGTTGGAAACCAAACGCCATGATCACAGCATCGGCACCTAATACGTGCTCACTACCTGAGACTGGCTCAGGGCGACGACGTCCAGCGCTGTCTGGTTCACCTAGCGCTGTTTTCACAACTTTAACGCCAGTTACTTTGCCTGAATCATCCACTTCAATACCTAATGGCTGAAGGTTAAACATAAAGTTTACGCCTTCCTCGCGGGCATTTTTCACCTCACGTTTTGAACCCGGCATATTGGCTTCATCACGACGATAAGCACACACCACATCTTTTGCACCTTGGCGGATAGAAGTACGGACACAGTCCATCGCGGTATCACCACCACCGAGTACGACCACGCGTTGATCTTTCATATCTAAGAATGTCGATGGACTTTCTAGTTCCATTACCTTATAGGTATTAGAAATCAAAAATGGCAATGCGTCATAGACACCTGTTGCGTCTTCATTTTCCAATCCTGCACGCATGTTTTTATACGTGCCGACACCTAAGAACACCGCATCGTAGTCAGCCAGTAGCGATTCCATCGTGACGTCTTTACCGATTTCAGTATTGAGCTGAAACTCAACCCCCATTTCAGTAAAGATTTTACGACGGTTAACCATTACATCTTTTTCAAGCTTGAATGATGGGATACCAAAGGTCAGTAAGCCACCAATTTCAGGGTAGCGGTCAAATACCACGGGTTTTACGCCGTTACGAACAAGGATATCAGCACAAGATAATCCGGCAGGGCCTGCACCGATGATCGCAACTTTTTTATCTGTCCACTCGACTCCTGACATGTCAGGTTTCCAGCCCATTTCAAAGGCTTTATCGGTAATGTATTTTTCAACATTACCAATCGTCACCGCACCAAAGTCTTCGTTTAAGGTGCAAGAACCTTCACATAGTCTGTCTTGAGGACAAACACGGCCACATACTTCCGGTAAGGTATTCGTCTGGTGAGATAGCTCAACGGCTTCAATAATACGTCCCTCATTAGCCAGTTTTAGCCATTGAGGAATGTAGTTATGAACAGGACATTTCCATTCACAATAAGGGTTACCACAATCTAAACAACGATCCGCCTGCGCACCTGCCTGCTGTTTGGTAAACGGTTCGTAGATTTCAACGAACTCGATTTTACGTACATTTAGCGGTTTCTTTGGTGGGTCGATACGTTCGACGTCAATAAATTGGTAAACATTCTGGCTCATTCGGTTTCCCTCCCTTATTGCGCCTGAAGACGTAGTTCAGAAGCTGAACGACTTTGGTGACCCAGCAGGGTATTAATGTCTGCTGACTTAGGCTTCGCAAGATAGAATTTCGGGATCCATTGATCAAAGTTCGCCAAAATTTCTTGTGCTCGACTTGAACCTGTTTCTTGTAGGTGACGGTCGATTAAACCACGTAAATGTTCTTGGTGGATCTGTAGCTCGTCAAGAGGTAATGCTTCAACTAGCTCTGGATTCACGCGTCCTGCGAAATCGCCATCTTCATCTAGAATATAAGCAAAACCGCCCGTCATACCTGCGCCAAAGTTAACGCCTGTTTTACCTAAAATAGCTACGATACCGCCAGTCATATATTCACATGCGTTATCACCAGCACCTTCTACAACGGTAATGGTGCCAGAGTTACGCACAGCAAAACGCTCACCCGCTTTACCTGCAGCAAATAACTTACCGCCCGTTGCGCCATACAAACAAGTATTACCAATGATGGTCGCTTCACTTGATTTAAATGCAGAACCTTGTGGTGGACGAATAGTAATAATGCCGCCCGTCATGCCTTTACCCACATAGTCGTTTGCATCACCTGTTAATTTCAGGTTTAGACCGCCTGCATTCCATACCCCGAAAGACTGACCCGCAGTACCGGTTAAGTGCAATGTTACTGGACTTGCAGACATACCTTGGTTGCCATAACGCTGGGCTATTTCACCAGATAAACGAGCGCCAATAGAGCGGTCGGTGTTACAGATGTCAAAGTAGAAATCACCACCACTACGACTTTCAATCGCAGGTAAGATTTGATCGACTAAAGTCTGACTTAGCTCTGCGTTATCAAATGGTGTATTAGGCTCGCTGCAGTACAGTGTTTTACCTTCTTTCGGTGTTGGGGCAACTAAAATTGGGCTTAAATCAAGCTTGGCTTGTTTCGCTGTAAAGCCTTCCAATGATTCAAGAAGATCGGTACGACCAATTAGGTCTGTGAGCTTTTCTACGCCTAATTGCGCTAATAGTTCACGTACTTCTTGGCCAACACCGATGAAGTAATTCATAACTTGTTCAGGCAAGCCTTTAAAGAAGTCACGACGCAGTTTTTCATCTTGGGTCGCGACACCTGTTGCACAGTTATTAAGGTGACAAATACGCAGGTATTTACAACCTAGAGCAACCATTGGTGCGGTACCAAAACCGAAGCTTTCTGCACCTAAAATTGCCGCTTTTACAACATCAAGGCCGGTTTTCAAACCACCATCGACTTGCAGACGGATTTTGTGACGTAAGCCATTACTCACGAGTGCCTGTTGAGTTTCTGCAAGACCAAGCTCCCATGGGCTACCGGCATATTTCACCGATGTTAGTGGACTTGCACCGGTCCCGCCGTCATAACCTGAAATGGTGATCAAATCAGCATAGGCTTTAGCCACACCCGTTGCGATGGTGCCAACCCCAGGCTCAGATACCAGTTTGACCGATACCATGGCACTTGGGTTAACTTGTTTTAAATCGAAGATCAGCTGAGCTAAATCTTCAATCGAATAAATATCATGGTGAGGTGGTGGTGAGATCAGGGTAACACCCGGTACCGCATAACGCAGTTTCGCGATTTCGGTTGTCACTTTATGGCCGGGTAGTTGACCACCTTCCCCAGGTTTCGCTCCTTGTGCTACTTTGATCTGAATAACATCCGCATTCACAAGGTAGTGTGGAGTCACGCCAAATCGACCTGAAGCCACCTGTTTAATCCGTGAGTTACGTTCGTTACCAAAACGACGAGGATCTTCACCGCCTTCACCGGAGTTTGAACAACCGCCTAAACGGTTCATTGCGATAGCTAATGCTTCGTGCGCTTCTGGGCTTAATGCACCAATCGACATTGCGGCTGAGTCAAAACGCTTATAAAGCTCAGTCGCAGCTTCAACCTGTTCAACCGGAATCGATGTTGTGCCATCTTTTAGCTTAAACAAGTCACGAATAGCAGCGACAGGGCGCTCATTCACTTCTTTAGCAAAGGCTAAGTAATCTTGATAATCGCCTGATTTCACCGCTTTTTGTAGTGTGCCGACAACATCAGGGTTATAAGCATGGAATTCACCACCGTGAACGTATTTCAGTAAACCGCCATGTTCAATCGGTTTACGTTTCAACCATGCTTTACGCGATAAGTTAAAGAGATCTTGTTGGAAGTCACTAAAGTCAGCGCCTGCAATACGGCTCGAAACACCTTTAAAGCAAAGCTCAACGACTTCATCACTTAAACCGACAGCTTCAAATAGCATTGAGCAGCGGTATGAAGCAATGGTCGAGATCCCCATCTTCGACATGATCTTAAATAGACCTTTATTCATGCCGTTTTGGTAATTACTCATCACTTCACGGTAAGACTTATTAATTGCTCCCGCATCGATTAATTTACCGAGTGATTCATAAGCAAGGTAAGGGTAGATAGCGGTAGCACCAAAGCCGAGAAGGACGGCAAATTGGTGAGGATCGCGAGCGGTTGCTGTTTCAACCACGATGTTAGTGTCACAACGTAGGTTATTATCAACCAAACGTTTTTGAACCGCACCCACAGCCATTGCAGCAGGAATTGGCAATTTATCTTTATTGATCCCGCGATCTGATAAAACAACCAGCACTGCGCCATCTTTTACGACACGTTCAGTTTCATCGCATAGATCTATTAGTGCTTGCCTGAGATCTTTTTCATTTGGATTGTAGTTAATATCAATAATGCTGTTGGCATAATATTGGTCATCTAACTCAAGGAGTTGAACAAGATCAGAATACACTAACACTGGCGATCCAAACGCCACACGTTGTGCATGGCTATCGGTTTCACAGAACACGTTAATTTCGCGACCAATACAGGTAGCGAGTGACATGACATGCTTTTCACGCAGTGGATCGATAGGTGGGTTAGTGACCTGTGCAAACATTTGACGGAAGTAATCGGTGATCGGTCGTTCTTTTGATGACAATACCGCCATTGGCGCATCATCACCCATCGAGCCAGTGGCTTCTTGGCCATTTTCACCTACAACACGTAGTACTTGATCTAGCTCTTCACTGCTTACCCCAAATTGCTTGTGATAAACCGACAGTTCGTCATCAGTGAGCGATCGGCAACCTACTTGCTCATCGCCTAATTGTTCAAAGGGGGTTAAGCGTTTAACGTGACTATCCATCCATGCTTTATAAGGATGACGTCCCATTAGCTCGTTATCGATATCTGATGAATGCCAAATTTTGCCAAACTTTGTATCAATAACTAATAATTCACCGGGACCAACACGCCCTTTTTCAGCGACCTCATCTGGGGTGTAATCCCAAATGCCGACTTCAGACGCTAGGGTGATCAATTTATCTTTGGTGATCACATAACGGGCTGGACGAAGGCCATTTCGGTCAAGGTTACAAGCAGCATAACGTCCATCAGACATTACGATACCAGCGGGGCCATCCCATGGTTCCATGTGCATCGAGTTAAAATCGTAAAAAGCACGCAGTGCTGGATCCATATCAGGGTGGTTTTGCCAAGCTGGTGGAACAAGCATGCGCATGGCACGGAATAGATCCATACCACCAGATAAAAATAGCTCTAGCATGTTATCAAGGCTAGAGGAATCAGAGCCTGTTTCGTTAACAAATGGTGCAGCTGTTTTTAAATCTGGCAGCAATGGGGAGCTAAATTTATAGCCTCGTGCTCGTGCCCATTGGCGGTTACCTGTGATGGTATTGATTTCACCATTATGGGCTAGATAGCGGAAAGGCTGAGCCAACGGCCAGCGTGGCTGAGTATTGGTTGAGAAACGCTGGTGGAATAGACAAATCGACGATTCTAATCGAATGTCACCTAAATCTAAGTAGAATTTAGGTAGATCCGATGGCATGAATAAGCCTTTGTAGACAATCACTTGAGTTGAAAGGCTACAAATGTAGAAATCACTATCTTCGGTAATACGCTTTTCAATGCGACGACGAGCAATGTAGAGGCGGCGATCAATATCGCGAGGCTTCCAACCTGCAGGGGCATTGATAAAGACTTGCTCAATATTAGGTAGGGATTCTTGAGCAATAGGCCCGAGAACGGCAGGATTTACAGGCACTTCACGCCAACCTACTACCGATAATGTTTCTGTTGCCAGCTCTTCATTAATAATAGTTCGAGCTTGCTCGGCAAGTACCGGATCTTGGCTTAAGAAAATTTGTCCTACGGCAAATTCACGGGATAGGTTCCAGCCTTTTTCATCAGCAATGATACGGTAGAAATTATCTGGTTTTTTAATCAATAGACCACAGCCATCACCTGTTTTACCGTCAGCGGCGATACCACCACGGTGAGTCATGCGATCTAGTGCGGATATAGCGGTACGAACAAGTTTGTGGCTAGTTTGGCCTTCGATATGGGCAATCAGACCAAACCCACAGTTATCTTTTTCCAGTGATGGGTTATACAGTGACATTGCAACTCTCCCTTGCACCTGTTTGTCATAAACAGGTTTACTGCATCAATATGATAATCATCCTGATCATCAGTATGCTTCCTGCGATTCATCAAAGTACCCATAATTTACAAAAAGGTCAAATAGACATAACAACTAGCGCTAAATATTATGATGTATCTTAAAATAGTAATAACATCTTAAAGTTCAATTAAATATAGTGAGTAGCAAGTGTTTATCCTGATTGGAAGGGCGTAATTAAAGTCTTAATATTAATAATTAAGTATAGGTTTTCAGGGATGTGTGGGGAAATGTTGAGGCTAACATTGAATATTGAGAGTTATAACAGTAAAAAAGCCAGCTCATTTGAGCTGGCTTTGCATTAAAGATTAACTTTACGTAGAAGTTAAGAAAGCATTAATGAATCAGCTTTTGCTTCAAGGTTTGTATTACCCATAAGGTAAGCGTCAACTGCACGAGCAGACTCTCGACCTTCGTTAATACAACGTACAACCAATGATTGACCTGTACGCATATCACCTGCTGCAAATACACCGGCTTGGTTAGTCGCGAAATCTTCAGTTGCAACATTACCACGCTCATCTAATGCGATATCAAGTTGAGCGAGAACGCCTGTTGGTTCTGGGTGTAAGAAGCCCATCGCTAAGAAAGCAAGATCACAGGCAATCACACGCTCTGAACCTTCAACTTCATCAAACCCTGGGCGCTCACCTGGTTTTGCTTCTTGCCAAACGATATCAGCAATACGTAAGCCTTTCACATTACCGTTATCATCAGAGATAAACTCTTTGGTTAAGATGTTCCAGTAACGATCACAACCTTCTTCATGTGACGTTGATGTTTTCATGATCATTGGGTATGACGGCCATGGCTGATTAGCTGGACGCTTTTCAGGTGGAACAGGCATGATCTCAACTTGAGTAATACTTGCAGCGCCGTGACGATTTGATGTACCCACACAGTCAGAACCTGTATCACCGCCACCAATAACCACTACATGTTTACCTTTGGCATGGATTTCTTCGGTTTTTAAATCCATATCGTTGGCACGACGGTTATTTTGCGCAAGAAATTCCATCGCAAAATGTACGCCATTTAGTTCACGACCTGGGATTGGCAGGTTACGAGGAACGGTTGAGCCGCCTGTAAGTAGAACGACATCAAAGTCTTGGCGTAATTGCTTAGCATTGATATCGACACCAATGTGCGCATTAACTTCAAATTTAACGCCAGCTTCTGCCATTAGGTTGATCTTACGATCAATGATATCCATACCTAGCTTAAAGTCAGGAATACCAAAGCGAAGTAGACCACCGACTTTTTCATCACGCTCAAACACTGTCACAGTGTGACCTGCGCTGTTTAGTTGCTCTGCTGCTGATAAGCCAGCAGGGCCTGAACCGATAATTGCAATGGTTTTACCGGTTCGAGAACGTGGTGTTTTAGGCTTGGCATAACCTTCACGGTAAGCTGTTTCAACAATTGTTTTCTCGATATTACAAATCGTGATGGGATCTTGGTTGATACCTAACACACAGCCACTTTCACAAGGGGCAGGACACACACGACCCGTAAATTCTGGGAAATTATTCGTTGAACTTAGGATGTTCCACGCTTCTTCCCAACTATCGCGGTAAACCGCATCATTAAATTCAGGAATAATATTCCCAATTGGACAAGAGTTATGGCAGAACGGTACACCACAATCCATGCAGCGTGATGACTGTTCATTGATCTTGTCACCAAATTCATCGTTTAAAACGAATTCTTTGTTATCTTGAATACGAACACTCGGGTCCAATTTTTTTGGCAATTCACGGCCAAATTCTAAAAATCCAGTTGGCTTACCCATTGATTGCCTCCAACGCTTCCTTGTCTTGAGCTTCAGCTTTACGCTTTAGTAATACGGCTTTGTAATCCCTTGGCATAACTTTCACCATCTTCTTCAAGTTAGCTTCGAAGTTAGATAGGAAAAGCTCTGCAACCGTACTACCAGTCAATGCTACGTGCTTCGTTAGCATATTTAGTAATAATTCTTGGTCTTCTTTTTCGATTGGATCTAAATCGACTAACTCTGGGTTTAATTTGGTTTCAAAGTCATCGAACTGATCCCAAACATAAGCAACACCACCACTCATACCAGCAGCAAAGTTACGACCTGTTTGACCCAGGATAACGGCAACACCACCTGTCATGTACTCACAACCGTGGTCACCGACACCTTCAACCACAACTTGTGCGCCTGAGTTACGAACACAGAAACGCTCGCCAGCAAGACCGCGAATATAAGATTCACCAGAGGTTGCACCGTAGAAACACACGTTACCCACAACGATGTTATCTTCAGCAACGATGTCAGATTTCGCATCAGGGTAGAGTACTAGCGTACCGCCTGATAGGCCTTTACCCCAGTAATCGTTCGCATCGCCTTCAACTTCAAATTTCACGCCTTTAGCAAGGAATGCCCCGAAGCTTTGACCTGCTGAACCAAAGAACTTCACGTTCATCGGCTGTGGTAAGCCGCTATCTTTGTATACTTTCGAAATTTCATTCGACAGCATAGTACCTGCACTTCGATCGGTATTGATGATAGGCAATTCAGCGTTGACTGCTTTACCTTCCGTCAGTGCTGGTTGTGCAAGTTCAATCAATTGACGGTCTAGTACGTTATCCAAACCATGATCTTGGGGACGTTGGTTGTAAATACCATCTTCAGCACGTGGCTTTTCAACGTAAAGTACAGGGCTAAGATCGAGGTTCTTGTATTTCCAGTGACTGACATTATCACGGACTTTCAGCTTGTGAGATTGCCCTACCATTTCTTCAATAGTGCGGAAGCCAAGCTCTGCCATTACTTCACGTAAACCTTCAGCCATGTATTGGAAGAAAGTCACAACGTCTTCTACGCGACCATCAAAGCGTTCACGTAATGTTTTGTTCTGTGTTGCGATACCAACAGGACAAGTATTCTTGTGACACTTACGCATCATGATACAGCCTTCAACAACCAGTGCAGCTGTTGCTACGCCCCATTCTTCAGCACCCAGAAGAGTGGCGATAGCAAGGTCACGAGGTGTTTTCATCTGACCATCAGACTGAACAACGATACGGTTACGTAAACCATTCTTCAGTAGCGTCTGGTGCGTTTCTGCCAGACCTAATTCCCACGGTAGACCTGTGTGGCGAATAGATGACATTGGTGATGCACCTGTACCGCCATCAAAACCTGCAATAAGAACAACATCGGCTTTGGCTTTAGCAACGCCTGATGCAATCGTACCTACACCGGCTTCTGATACCAGTTTAACGTTGACACGACCTGCGCGGTTGGCATTTTTCAAATCGTAGATCAGCTGGGCTAAATCTTCGATTGAGTAAATATCATGGTGAGGCGGTGGAGAAATTAAGCCAACCCCTGGTGTTGAGTGGCGTGTTGCGCCAATCCAGTCATCGACTTTATCACCTGGAAGCTGACCACCTTCACCGGGTTTCGCACCTTGAGCCATTTTGATTTGCAGCTCATCAGCGTTAGTTAGGTAGTAAGAGGTGACACCAAAACGACCTGATGCCACCTGCTTGATAGCAGAACGTTCCCAATCACCGTTGTCTTTCTTCTCAAAGCGAACTGGATCTTCACCACCTTCACCTGAGTTAGATTTTGCGCCGATGCGGTTCATCGCAACAGCCAGTGTTGAGTGCGCTTCGTAAGAAATCGAACCAAAGCTCATTGCACCTGTGGCAAAACGCTTAAGGATATTCTCGATTGGTTCTACTTCTTCGAGTGGAATAGAGCCTGCAGGGTTTTTGATGAAATCAAGTTGGCTACGCAGTGTTGCAGCGTTATCACCTTGATCATCAACCGCTTTCGCATATTGCTTAAATTGCGCGTAATCTTTTTCACGTGTTGATTGTTGTAGCAGTGAAATGGTTTCAGGGTTAAACAAGTGTTTCTCACCACGTTGCTTCCACTGATATACACCACCTACATCAAGTACTTGTACTGGGATTTCACGAGTAGGGTAACCAACACGATGACGGACTAAGACTTCTTGCGCGATATCATCAATCGTTAGACCTTGAATACGCGTTACAGTACCGGTGAAGTACTTATCAACCACAGATTTACTGATACCAAGTGCTTCAAAAATTTGTGCGCCGTGGTATGACTGTAGGGTTGAAATACCCATCTTAGAGAAGATTTTCAGCAGACCACCGTTAACCCCTTTACGGTAGTTATCAAATAAGGTGTCTGTTGGTACTTCTGGATCAAGCTTACGCTTACGTTGAAGATCTACTAGCGTTTCAGTCACAAGATATGGGTTAACTGCATTAGCACCATAACCAACTAGGGTTGCGAAGTGGTGTGTTTCGCGAGCATCGCCAGTTTCAACCACGATGTCACATTTCGCGCGAAGACCTTTACGGATCAGGTGGTGGTGAACCGCGCCAACAGCCAGCATTGCAGGAATAGCTGCATGGTTAGAATTAACCGCACGGTCAGTTAGAATAATGATTGAATAACCATCAACGACTGCATCTTCTGAATACTGACAAATACGTTTAAGTGCACGCTCTAGTTTGCCATCTTCGCCACTTGCATTAAATACAATATCCAATGTTTTCGATTGAAGATGTTCATTATCAATCTCACGGATTTTCTCAAGTTCAGCATTAGAAAGAACAGGAGATTCAAGTTCAACTTTTTGGCAATGCGCAGGTGTTTCAGCTAGCAGGTTTTGATCCTTACCGAGGTAAGTATTCAATGACATTACCATGCGCTCACGAATTGGATCGATTGGTGGGTTGGTTACCTGCGCAAACAACTGCTTAAAGTAGTTAGATAAATGCTGTGATTGGTGTGATAGCACGGCTAGCGGCCAATCTGCACCCATCGCGCTTAATGGCTCATAACCTGTTTTTGCCAGTGGAACAATAATGTCATTCACTTCTTCTGAGCTCACACCAAACGCTTGTTGATGATGCAGTAAGCGCTCAGGTGTTGGCTGATGATGCATATTATCAGCTTCAGGAAGCGTCTTTAGGCTTAATAGATTGTCTTTAACCCATTGCTCATACGGTTGTGCTGTCGCAATGCTGTCTTTTACTTCTTCATCAGAAATAATACGACCTTGCTCTAGATCAGCAACGAAGATACGACCCGGTTGTAGACGACCACGGAATTGGACGTTTTCAGGCTCAATTTCAACCACGCCTGATTCAGATGCCATCACAAGGAAGTCATCTTTAGTCACAGTATAACGTGATGGACGTAGGCCGTTACGGTCCAGTGTTGCACCTACTTGAACACCATCGGTGAAACAAACAGAGGCTGGGCCATCCCATGGTTCCATGATATTGGCGTGGTACTGGTAGAAAGCACGACGCTTAGGATCCATGTTTTTGTTTTCTTGCCACGCTTCAGGGATAAGCATCATTAAAGCGTGTGGCAAACTACGACCAGAAAGCACAAGTAACTCTAGTGCCATATCGAAGTTAGATGAATCTGAGCTACCTTCCTGACAAATCGGCAGTAGCATATCGATTTCTTGCTGACTAAATAAATCAGACTCAAGAATCGCTTCACGGGCTTTCATCCAGTTCAAGTTACCACGAACGGTATTGATTTCACCGTTGTGAGCAATGTAACGGAAAGGTTGTGCTAAGCGCCAACGTGGGAAGGTGTTGGTTGAGAAACGAGAGTGAACTAATGCAAGTGCGGTCACCATCGTTGGATTTTGTAGATCAAGGAAGTACTGAGGTACTTGCTCTGTAGTTAATTGGCCTTTGTAAACCAAAGTTTTGTATGACAGAGAGTTGATATAGAAGTCATCGCCAATGTTCGAAACACTTTCCAGACAAACACGTACAGTATAGTTACGTAAAACATAAAGTTTACGCTCTAGTACGGCTGGATCTAAGTTTGCGCCACCAGTGATGAAGACATGCTCAAATTGTGGTTCTGTGCTCAATGGATCTTCACCGATCATTGAGTTGTCAACTGGAAGTACACGGTAGCCTATCACTTCAAGATCAAGGCGTTTAGCGTTACGCTCTAAGATCTCACGACATTGCTGGCGTTTATGCTCATCTTTTGGAAATAGCACAACACCGACGCCATATTTATCGAAGGCGGGTAATTTAATACCGAGTGTCAGTGTTTCTTCTAATAAGAACTCGTGGGGCTTTTGCAGCAAAATGCCTGCACCATCACCACTGCATGGATCACAACCTTGACCGCCACGGTGCTCCATACGCGCTAGCATATCGAGAGCCTGAGTAACAATCTGGTGAGACTTACGGTTTTTTAGGTGGGCGACAAAGCCGATACCACAGGCATCGTGCTCCATTTCAGGCACATAAAGTCCCTGATCGTTCAGCTCTTGATCTGTCATAGATACATCCTTCCAGTTGCATCAAGCCATATTCCTAAGGCTTGGTTATCCCTAATTTATTGTCACAATCCTGCGGTATTGAAATGAACTATCCTGTTCTACCCAACATGATTGAGTGTCTGCACAAAGATAAAATCGTCCTGTATTGGCAAACTTAATTTTGTTGTTTCGTTTTGCTATGAACGAACACACTGTATTTCTTGAGAAAGGGCGACACAAATCACTTTACAGTAGGGTGATGGCATCGCTTTTATTGTTCAGAAATTGCACACAAGTGTAACTATCCTACAATTTTGATACATTAATTACCAATAAAAATTAACATTTAGCTATCATAATATTGCTGTTTTGTTGCATTGTTAAACATGAAAAAGGCTTTTTAACGACGATAATTATTCGCAATTGCGTTTAAATGCAAAAAACGTTTGGTGATCGATTGTTTACAAAAAGGCAACAATACGTAGTTAGGGAAACTTTTTTGTATTTTATTTACGATTAAGTGTCTTTTTTGTTGAGTAAAGGAAAGGGCTTTGTTTGTTTTAGCACAAATTTATTACTTGTAATTGATGCTATCTTGCGACTCTTTTTAATATTGCTCGCTATTCATCGCGGTGTTTACAGCTATTTATTTGCAATCAGGTAAAGCAATGCAACTGCACGAACTCGTTAATACATTTGGTCAAGACTTACAGCGCCGTTATGGTGAAAAAGTCCATAAGTTAACTTTGCATGGCGGTTTTAGCTGTCCTAATCGTGATGGAACGATTGGTCGGGGAGGGTGCACATTTTGTAATGTGGCCTCTTTTGCAGATGAAAAGACTCAGTTTTTACCTATTAAACAGCAATTAGCAGAGCGTGCCGATGAAATTCATCGTGCAAAACGTTATTTAGCTTATTTTCAGGCTTACACCAGTACTTATGCTGAAGTTCAAACGCTAAAGAAAATGTATGAAGAGGCGTTAAAAACGACGGATATTGTGGGGTTATGTGTCGGTACTCGACCTGACTGTGTGCCTGATGCGGTATTAGAGTTACTGTCTGATTATGTACAACAAGGCTATGAGATTTGGCTCGAGTTAGGTTTACAAACGGCAAATGAAAAGACATTAAAGCGGATTAACCGAGGTCATGATTTTGCATGTTATGCCGCTATCACTCAACGTGCACGGGCATTAGGGATCAAGGTTTGCACTCATTTAATTGTTGGGCTGCCAGGTGACACCAAACAAGATAACCTTGATACGATCAGTAAAGTGGTGGCGGTAGGCGTGGATGGGATAAAATTGCATCCACTACACATAGTTGAAGGCAGTAAAATGGGGCAAGCATATAAAGCCGAACGTTTAGACCCTATTAGCCTTGAAGAGTACACCAACATTGCGAGCGAAATGATCCGATTAACTCCTGCTGATGTGATTTATCATCGGGTTTCAGCCGCGGCACGTAGGCCAACCTTACTGGCACCAATGTGGTGTGAAAACCGCTGGTTAGCGATGACTGAAATTGGACGTAACTTAGATACTTATGGTGGGCAAGGGAGTCTAATTAATGACGCTTTTGTATATCAACGCCCACAATTAAAATAGAATACAAAACAAAGCCTACGTGATGTGGGCTTTTTTGTATGTGAAGGTTATAGTTTCAGCTTTTTATTCTGGCGCAATTGATATCAGCGCTTATGATTAACAAGCTTACACGTCGCTTTGACGGCATCTTTCTTCTTTTGGTATTCAGTGATGAAACAAGTCAAAATGTTAGCTCAGTTTTATGTCGATCTTCTGGTTAAATTAGGGATCGTTCGTTTTAGCCTACTCCTTGCATTAGCATTGGTTGCATTAGCCGTTGTTGTTCAAGTTAGTGTGACGTTAGTACTACATGGCACCGTGAATGATATTGATATCGTGCGATCGGTGACATTTGGTTTATTAATAACGCCTTGGGCTGTTTATTTTCTCTCTGTTGTCGTCGATCAGTTAGAAGACTCACGTCAACGCTTATCGAAGTTAGTCACTAAACTAGAAGAGATGCGCTCGCGAGACATGGAGTTAAATAAACAGCTTCAAAACAATATTGCGCAGTTAAATTTAGAAATAGAAGAAAGGGAAAAAGCGGAAGAAGCACGTGAAGAAGCGATGCATGATCTCGAAAATGAGGTTTATCAGCGAGAAAATGCCCAAGTAGCGGTGGCAGAGCAAAGTGCATTATTAAAGTCTTTCTTAGATGCGTCGCCTGATTTGATTTACTACCGTAATGAAAAAAACCAATTCTCAGGTTGTAATCGTGCAATGTCAGAGTTAGTGGGTAAAACAGAAAAAGAACTAGTGGGGTTAACACCCTGGGATGTTTACCCTGAAGAAGTCGCTAAAAGAATTATTAAAACAGACGAAGAGTTGTTTAACGAAAATAGTGCCATGACAGATGAGCAGTGGTTAGTTTATCCAAATGGTAAACGTGCGCTATTTGAACTTCGTAAAGTGCCATTTTATAACCGCAATGGACGTCGTCTTGGTCTAATGGGCTTTGGCCGTGATATTACCGAACGTAAAAAATATGAAGATGCGTTAGAAAAAGCCAGTAGCGACAAAACCTCATTTATTTCAACCATTAGCCATGAATTACGCACCCCACTCAATGGTATTGTTGGCTTAAGTCGTATGTTACTCGATACAGATCTTACTGATGAGCAGCGTGGTTACTTACGTACCGTACATGTTAGTGCGATCACCTTAGGAAATATATTTAATGATATTATTGATTTAGATAAATCCGATCGCCGTCGTTTAGAGTTGATGCCAAAACCATTGGATTTCAACGAGTTCATTGATGAAATGGGGAATATTTCTCAGTTAATGGCTGAGCAGAAAGGATTGCGTTTTGACCTAGAGTGCTTAACTGAACTGCCAAAAAATATTGAAGTCGACAGCACGCGATTGCGTCAAGTGTTGTGGAATCTTATCGGTAATGCGACCAAGTTTACTAAACAAGGTGGCGTGATTTTATCGGTTAGCAGTGAAATTCATGAGCACGATGCTGATGTTATCTTTGAAGTTGAAGATAGCGGTGTTGGTATTCCTAAATCTGAAATCGATAATATTTTTGCCATGTATTATCAAGTGAAACAAGGTGACGATAATATTCATGCTGTAGGAACAGGGATTGGACTTGCCGTATCTCGCCAGCTCGTTCAGCTAATGGGGGGAGATATCACTGTTCATTCTGAAGTGGGTGAAGGTAGTACCTTTACGGTAAAAATTCGCGTTCCGCTAGTAGAAGATGTTATTGAAGAAGAAATCGTGACTGAAGTAAAACCAGAGCTTACTGGTTTAAGTATCTTCATGGTGGAAGATATTGAGTTAAATATCACGGTCGCTAAATCCTTGCTTGAAAGTTTAGGTCATGAAGTCACTGTTGCAATGCGAGGTGATGAAGCCTTAGCGATGTTTAAACCAGAAGATTATGATTTGGTCTTGTTAGATATTCAATTACCAGACATGACAGGCTTTGATATTGCGCAGAAACTACGAGAAAAATACCAGGATTTGCCAGCATTGGTTGCTCTAACGGCTAATGTTATCAGTGATAAAAGCGAATACCTTGAAAAAGGGATGGATGAAGCGATTAGTAAGCCATTAAGCGTGAAAGCTATCACTAGCGTGATTGAAAACCTCGTTCTAAGTTGTAGTTATGAGGAAGATGAAATTAACGATTTAACCGATACTAACAGTGATGGAACAGGGCCTAGCGATAAAATGATCGACAAGTTGCTCGACTTGGAGATGTTGACCTCTTACGTTGATATTGTAGGGACTAAACCTGTTTATGCGAGCATCGAAATGTTTGAAAAAATGATGCCAGATTACATTGCGATTTTAGATTCGAATATGGTCGCGAAAGATCAAGATGGGATTAAGTTTGAAGCGCATAAAATTAAAGGTGCAGCAGGTTCTATCGGTTTAAAACACATTCAGCAAGTCGCACAAAAAGCACAGTCTCCTGAACTTCCTGCTTGGTGGGAAAACATTAATGACTGGGTTGATGAAATTAAAAATGGTTACCAAAACGATATTGATGTGCTGAAAACATGGTTAAAACAGTACGAGAAATAGAGTGATGGTATTGCATTTAAAATAAAAAAGGCTCCTTAGGAGCCTTTTTATTATGGTCTGAACTTCACGAATTACTCTTCGCCAAGATCACCACAGAAACGGTAACCTTCACCGTGAATTGTTGCAATGATCTCTGGTGTATCAGCAACAGATTCGAAGTGTTTACGGATACGACGAATAGTTACATCGACGGTACGGTCATGTGGCTTAAGCTCACGACCTGTCATCTTCTTAAGAAGATCTGCACGAGTTTGGATCTTGCCTGGGTTTTCACAGAAGTGAAGTAGGGCGCGGAATTCAGAACGTGGAAGCTTGAATTGATCACCGCTTGGGCTTACTAGTGAGCGACTGTTGATTTCAAGAGACCAACCGTTGAACTCGTAACGCTCAACCAATTTCTTATCTTCAGTAGGAAGACCTTGGTTCATAGCACGAGTCAATAAGTTACGTGCACGGATAGTAAGTTCACGAGGGTTGAAAGGTTTAGTGATGTAATCATCAGCACCAATTTCAAGACCTAGGATCTTATCAACTTCGTTGTCACGACCTGTTAAGAACATTAGTGCCATATCGCCTTGCTCACGAAGTTCACGAGCAAGTAGAAGACCATTTTTACCTGGTAGATTAATATCCATGATCACTAGGTGAACAGGATTGTCAGAAAGCATTTGGTGCATTTCTGCGCCATCGTTAGCTTCAAAAACTGTGTAACCTTCCGCTTCAAAAATACTTTTTAGGGTGTTACGTGTTACGTGCTCGTCTTCTACGATAAGAATGTGAGGGGTTTGCATTGGCAGTACCTAATATCAAAAAACAAATCTGCATGAACAGAGTAAGTTAAATTCTATAAAAAAAATTCACATATAGGCAAAGTATTAACAAGAATACTTATTTGTTACGAAATCGCTGCCTATGTTGGTACACCATCCTTTTCCCGATAATTAAAACTATCGGAATACCTCATATATTGAGGTGTTGGCTACACTCTCCCTAATTGATGCAGCGATTGTATTCACTTAACAGCTCTCTAACAATGTTGTGCGTTTGTTTAGTATAGCTATTTATATGTTTGTTGATTTATATCAAACAGAATGAGCAAAGATAGATTATTCACTCTTAGTTTTAACAATATCGTCGAAGCTATAGTGGGTTGATTACTTCCAAGTTAAATATTCATGAAAAACATACCGATTGTGTGTTTTTCAGGCTATAACTTACATTAACTACAACATGTTATTTACGTTATGTTTTTAATTGTAACATTGACGTCGTTATGTTGCATGTTTTATATGTGATGAATCTAAACCTGATTCGATATTAGATTGACGCTAAAAGTTGTTAATACGTCTTCTACATAGCTATTTTGTTTATAACGTTACCTTGTTTCAAGTCGTGTTGATTTCTGCGTTTAACCATTAAGGGGTAGGTAACATTGTTAATTTACTTTTTGATGTTAGACAAGATGAGTATTGATGACGTTAACTGATACTAAGAAGAGTGAATGATGAAAGATTTACTACCGGATTTATGCGATCACTATGAACAAGATATCCATTTTTTGCCAATAGGATGTCATGATTATGGTGGGAAAAACATTTTTTACGGCCAATGTGTCACGCTCCGATGTTTTGAAGATAATAGCTTAGTACGTGACATATTATCTCAAGACGGCACTGGTAAAGTGTTATTCATTGACGGTCATGGTAGTTGTCGACGAGCGTTACTTGGTGATCAATTAGCATTGTTGGCGATTAAGAATCATTGGCAAGGGATCATTGTTAATGGTGCGGTTCGTGATATAGCAACATTAGCGACATTAAATTTAGGTGTAAAAGCATTAGGGGGATGTCCGATTAAGACAGTGAAGCGTCAAATGGGAGAGCTCAATGTGACATTAAATCTCAGTGAAAACCTAGTTTACCCTGGTGATTATATTTATGCCGATTTAAATGGAATTATCTTGTCTAAGCACGCGTTGGATTTATCTGTCTTAAGTGACTAATAGCTAACTTTTACTTAGAAGCTAAATCCTAATCCAAACTCAATGACTTGTTCGAGTTCTTCATAATCAACAGTCGCTCTAAGGTTTAGTTGATCTGATACATCATATTGACTACTGACCTCTATCCCTAACTTTGTATTCTCTTTAGTCGTTGCCGTATTTATTTCACTTTGTAGGCTGACTTTGGGCGTGAGATTATATTTAACACCTGATGCAATACCTCTAGACCCTCGCTGGGTTACTGTACCTGATGTTAATTGGGTACTTAAATAAAGTTGAGTATTTTTGGTAATGGTATAAGCGTATCCGCTGTCAATTTGCCAAACATCAAATGCTTGTTGATGACGTGATTGTGACGAGAGAAACCACCCTGATGATTGTTCTTTATTGCGATTATAAGTGGGTTCGAAGTCATCGAATTCAGAGGCAAATACAGGCTGAATCCCTAATAATACAATCATCCCTAATAATAATCTCGTCATACCATTATCTCTAATTATTATTTTATGTTACTAACTTTAGGGTATTGGTAGATAAAATGCATTTCAGATTTAAGAAATAGACACCCTGTTTTACATTATATGAGCCAGTACGCTTATTTTATGTAACTAGTGTTTTAATTATTACAATGTGATGATGTTTTTTGTTGATTGTTAATGCTGATGAAATCGATATTCAGATGGATAAGGGAACACATCGGGATAATTTTCCTCCGTAATATTCTGTTGTAGCTTTTGCCAATAGCTCGCTTCAAACAAATCACTATGTAGCTCGTCAAATAATGCGCGTACTTTGGGGTTTATTAATAAAAAGGTACGAAACTCTTCAGGAAAGACATCATTGATTCCTACGCTATACCAAGGCTCTGCCGCCAGTTCATCTTCTGGGTATCGAGGTGGTGGAATTTTACGAAAATTCATCTCTGTCATGTAGGTGATTTCGTCATAATCGTAAAACACTACACGCTTATGTCGAGTCACACCAAAGTTTTTAAATAGCATATCACCTGGAAAAATGTTGGCTGCGGCTAACTGCTTTATAGCGTTGCCGTATTCATTAATAGCAAAGCGTAGATCACCATCGTCTGCTTTTTCTATATAGAGGTTAAACGGCACCATGCGTCGCTCCATATATAAATGTTCAATCATAATCGTATCATCAGTTAGCGTAATGATAGAGGGAGCGATAGACTGTAGCTCTTGGATTAATGCTTCGCTAAAACGCTCTCGAGGAAAACAGAAATTACGATACTCCTGGGTATCCGCCATTCGACCAACACGATCATGTCCTTTTACTAGCTGATACTTTTCTTTGACAGTGTTGTGGCTTATATCTTTTTGAGGTGCAAATTTGTCTTTAATGATCTTAAAGACAAAATCATAAGATGGCAGAGTAAATACCGACATCACCATGCCTTTTATGCCGGGCGCTACGACAAATTTGTCATCAGTTGTCGCCAAATGGGCTAAGAATTCACGGTAAAGCTCTGTTTTTCCATGTTTTTGGCAGCCAATCGCAGTATAAAGTTCAGCAAGGGTTTTATTGGGAATTAACTGTGAAAGGAAACGAACTAATGCAGCTGGCGCAGGGGCATAAACCATAAAATATGAGCGTGCAAAACCAAAAATAATACTGACATCGTTAGCGTCACAAATACACGCATCAAGATAAATTTCATGACTACTGTCGTTTAAAATCGGAACGACAAAGGGACAGAAATCGCCATTAGAGAATGTGAGTTTTCCGATTAAATAGGCGGCTTTATTTCGATAAAAAGGCTCACGAATAAGCTCAAGCGTTGTATCTTGATCGAACTTATTACCCAGATCCCGTTGTAAGTGTTTAAGTAATAGTTGGATATCTCTCGATTTATCTTGCCAAGTTAACGTAAAGGGCGTGTCATCAAGTATTCTTTCAAACATCGCACTCAGTGTTGTTTTAACACGATAGTGGCGCGTTAGTGATGTTGGGTAAGGGGGAACACGATCTTCTTGTGAAGTATGAACAAACAATTTATCGCGATTAATATTTCGGTGTTTGAATATACGGCAATATACCGAATTGAAGAAGCTCTCAGCAATATCGTAACGAGGATAGTCTAAGAGTAAATCTTGGTAGGCCATTTTCACAGCCATTAAAAAATCATGATTGGCGTAACGTTCACCTAGCATAATTTGAATTTGGTTTGTGACTAATTCAACATGATGATCATAAAAGCTGATGCGCTTCTTTAAAGCATTATGAACAAGTCCCCAATGCTGTTTTTCAAAACGTTCTTGTGCTTCAGCTGTTACATCGAGAAAGCGGCCGTACATGGCATCAAAGCCTTGTAAGATGGTATGGGCAATTAATGATTCCATGGCAGCGCTCATTTGGTACTCCTCCCGATGCAATATATTCACGCCTAACTATGCAACGTAGTCCGCATGACTGCAAATAGAATAGTCGCTTTTGTTAATTAAAATGGCTGATAATTGATTCATTTTGCCGTCTATTGTGTTGTGCAATTGTAAAGATATTATTGACTCTAATGTATGATTGCTGTAAACGTAAGCTATTAGCAAAAAAGAATTTGTAGACCAATGAAGAATGTATTCAGCTCTCACGCCATTACACGCATTATTATTACCATTAACATCTTCGGTGTTGGTGCGGGCTGATATACGCAAGGATTAACAATAAGCCCGCAACTCATATTGAGCTGCGGGTTTTTTTTTAACGATTTTAAATTCACATATTTGAGTATATCTAGATGCGATAACTAGATAGATCAGGATAGTCACTCGGGAGTAGGGAATGCGAGTATTTAAATTTGGCGGTTCATCATTAGCCGATGCAGAGCGATTTTTAAGAGCAGCAGATATTATTGCGAGTAATGCTCAGCAAGGTGACGTTTCTGTTGTGCTATCAGCACCAGGGAAGGTAACAAATAAATTAGTTTCAGTGATTGATAACACCGTGAAAACGGGTGAATCATCGCTACAGTTGGCCGATCTCGAACAGGTATTTACTGAATTGTTCAGTGGCTTAAAAGCCTTAGAGCCTCAGTTTGATAAAGCCGCTTTAGATGCAAAACTGGCGAGCTCTCTAGGACAACTAAAAGAGTATGTTCATGGTATTAAACTATTAGGTTTATGTCCTGATAATGTGTATGCGACGATCATCAGTAAAGGTGAACGTCTTTCTATTGCAGCGATGAAAGCTTTACTTGAAGCGAAAGGTCAGCCTGCAAGCCTTATCGATCCGGTTAAATATCTCTATGCTGAAGGTGATTACCTTGAGGCGCATGTCGATATTGAAATTTCAACGCAGAATTTCCGTCGTGATCCATTACCTGCCGGGCATGTTTGTATTATGCCTGGCTTTACCGCAGGTAACAGCAAAGGTGAGCTAGTAACACTGGGTCGTAATGGTTCTGATTATTCTGCTGCAGTGCTTGCTGCATGTCTACGTGCGGATTGTTGTGAAATTTGGACAGATGTTGATGGTGTCTATAGCTGTGATCCTCGTTTAGTCCCTGATGCACGCCTACTGAAATCTTTAAGTTATCAAGAAGCGATGGAATTATCTTATTTCGGTGCTTCTGTTCTTCACCCTAAAACTATCGCCCCTATCGCCCAATTTCAAATTCCATGCTTGATTAAAAATAGCTTTAGCCCACAAGCGCCAGGGACACTAATTGGTCAAGATACTGGTGAAGATCAATTAGCCATAAAAGGGATCACAACTCTAAAAGATCTTACGATGGTGAACGTGTCTGGCCCAGGTATGAAAGGGATGGTCGGTATGGCTGCCCGCGTATTTGGTGCGATGTCATCTGCTGGCGTATCGATTGTATTGATCACTCAATCATCATCTGAATACAGTATTAGTTTCTGTATTGAAACGGCAGATCATGTTCAAGCTGAAAAAGCGTTAAACGAAAGTTTTGAACTGGAATTAAAAGAAGGTCTGCTTGAGCCTGTTGAATTTTCAGATAACGTATCGATCGTAACTTTAGTTGGCGATGGTATGCGTACATCTCACGGCGTAGCATCGCGTTTCTTTACTTCTTTAGCGGAAGTGGATGTCAATATTGTTGCGATTGCGCAAGGATCATCTGAGCGTGCTATTTCAGCGGTTATTCCACAAAATAAAGTCCCAGAAGCTGTTAAAGCGTGTCATGAGAATTTGTTTAATAGCCAGCATTTCCTAGATGTTTTTGTGATTGGTGTTGGCGGTGTTGGTGGTGAGTTGATCGATCAGATCCAGCGTCAACAAAGTAAACTTGCCGATGACGGTATCGTGATTCGCGTCTGCGGAATGGCGAACAGCAAAGGGTTACTCCTGAGCCGTGATGGCTTTGACCTAGATAACTGGCGTGATCAAATGGGAGCGGTGAATGAGCCACTCAATCTTGCTCGTATGATCCAGCTAGTTCAGCGTAATCACATTATCAACCCTGTGATCATTGATTGTACGTCAGATCAAACCATTGCGGAGCAATATACTGATTACCTTGCTGCAGGCTTCCATGTTATTACACCGAATAAGAAAGCAAACACGGCTAGCATGGCTTATTACCAACAATTACGCCAAGCGGCACGTTTAAGCCGTCGTAAGTTTATGTATGACACTACGGTGGGTGCAGGTTTACCTGTTATTGAAAACTTGCAGAACCTATTAGCCGCAGGTGATGAACTACAGCGCTTCTCTGGCATTTTATCTGGCTCAATGTCATATATCTTCGGTAAATTGGATGAAGGCATGAGCTTTAGCGAAGCAACAACCGTTGCACGTAATAATGGCTTTACTGAGCCCGATCCTCGTGATGATTTATCAGGTATGGATGTGGCACGTAAGCTGTTGATCCTTGCCCGTGAGTCTGGTTTGGAGCTAGAGCTTTCAGACGTGGATGTTGAACAAGCACTACCACCAGGTTTTGATGCTTCTGGCTCTGTAGATGACTTCATGGCGCGTTTATCACAAGCGGATGCATATTTTACTCAATTAGCTCAAGAAGCGGCAAAAGAGGACAAAGTACTGCGTTATGTTGGTGAAATCGATAACGGCCATTGCTCGGTGAAAATTGTTGCGGTGAACCCTGATGATCCAATGTTTAAAATTAAAGATGGTGAGAATGCCTTAGCTTTCTACAGCCGTTACTACCAACCGATCCCACTGGTATTACGTGGTTACGGTGCGGGTACGGAAGTAACTGCCGCGGGTGTCTTTGCCGATTTAATGCGTACATTAGGCTGGAAACGAGGAGTATAAGATGAGTGTTGTTGTTTATGCTCCGGCATCGATTGGTAATGTGAGTGTTGGTTTTGATGTTTTAGGCGCGGCAGTATCGCCAATTGATGGCACCTTATTGGGCGATCGAGTAAAAGTGGCTGCGGGTCAAACACCTTTTAGTTTGCAATGCGTTGGTGCCTTTGTTGATAAACTGCCGCAGCAGACAGAAGAGAATATTGTCTATCGTTGCTGGCAAGTATTTGCACGAGAGCTGGATAAAAAAGGGGTCACGTTACTCTCAGTTGATGTGACATTAGAAAAAAACATGCCGATTGGATCTGGCTTAGGTTCAAGTGCTTGTTCGATTGTTGCCGCATTAGATGCACTTAACCGTTTCCATGATCAACCGCTTAATGAAACAGAGCTATTAGCGCTCATGGGTGAGATGGAAGGCGAGATCTCAGGGAGTCTTCACTATGATAACGTCGCACCGTGCTTTCTTGGTGGATTGCAGTTCATGGTGGAAGAGCTTGGGATCATAAGCCAGAAAGTCCCTTGTTTTGATGATTGGTATTGGGTGATGGCTTACCCTGGGATTAAAGTTCCAACGGCTGAAGCGCGTGCAATTTTACCGGCACAATATCGTCGCCAAGATGTGATCACTCATGGTCGTCATTTAGGTGGTTTTATTCATGCCTGTCACTCAAACCAACCGCTGTTAGCTGCGAAGATGATCAAAGATGTCGTGGCTGAACCTTACCGTGAAAAGCTGTTACCTGGCTTTGCGCAAGCACGTCAGCATGCGTTAGATGCAGGGGCGATTGCGAGTGGTATTTCAGGCTCTGGACCAACCATGTTTAGTGTTTGCACCGATTTAGAGGTCGCTAAACGACTTGCACGTTGGCTCGAAGAACATTATGTTCAAAATGATGAAGGATTTGTTCATGTTTGTCGATTAGACAGCTTGGGCGCAAAAGTAACAGGAAGTGAGCTATAACAATGAAATTGTATAATCTAAAAGAACATCAAGAGCAGGTTTCATTTGGTCAGGCTGTACGTCAAGGATTAGGACGTAACCAAGGTCTATTCTTTCCATCAGAACTCCCTCAATTTAGCGATATTGATGCATTGCTAGAGATGGATTTTGTCACACGTAGTAGCAAGATCCTTTCCGCGTTTATCGGTGATGAGCTAAGTGAAGAAACTGTTAGCCAAATGGTTGATAGTGCATTTCAGTTCCCAGCACCTATCAATAAAGTAAAAGACGGCGTGTATGCGCTAGAGTTGTTCCATGGCCCAACATTAGCATTCAAAGATTTTGGTGGTCGTTTTATGGCGCAATCACTCGCAGCAGTAACGGCTGATAGTGAAAGTGATATCACGATTTTAACCGCGACATCAGGCGATACAGGTGCCGCTGTTGCGCATGCTTTTTATGGCATGGATAACATCAAGGTTGTGATTTTGTACCCGAAGGGCAAGATTAGCCCATTACAAGAAAAGATGTTCTGTACTTTAGGTAAGAACATTACAACAGTTGCGGTAAATGGCACATTTGATGATTGCCAAGCATTAGTGAAACAAGCATTTGATGACGCTGAGTTGCGCAAAGAAGTGGGGTTAAACTCTGCTAATTCCATCAATATTAGCCGATTAATGGCGCAGATCTGTTACTACTTTGAAGCTGTTGCTCAACTGCCTAAAGCGGAACGTGAGCAATTAGTTATTTCAGTACCAAGTGGTAATTTTGGTAATTTAACGGCAGGCTTATTAGCTAAATCGTTAGGTTTACCTGTTAAACGCTTTATTGCGGCAACGAATGAAAATGACACTGTTCCACGTTATTTACAAACGGGTGAGTGGTCTCCAAAAGTCACTGTTCCAACTATTTCAAATGCGATGGATGTTAGCCAACCGAATAACTGGCCACGTATTGAAGAGCTTTGTCAGCTAAAAGGTTGGGGATTAAATGAATTAGGTTATGGTGCTGTTACGGATGAGCAAACAGCTGAAACCTTAAAGCAAATGAATGAAGAAGGCTATTTATGTGAGCCTCATGGCGCGATTGCTTATCGTATTCTTAACGAGCAATTAAATGATGGCGAAACAGGTTTGTTCCTTTGTACTGCGCATCCAGCGAAATTTAAAGAAGTGGTGGATGAGATCTTAGATAAAGATATTCCATTACCTGCACCTTTAGCGAAGCATAATGCGATGGAATTATTATCTTTAGAACGTGATAATGATTTTGAAGCCGTGAAGGCGGTATTACGTTCAGTACAGTAATAACGAATAGTATTTAGCGCTAAAAAGGAGCCGAGGCTCCTTTTTTTATTACTCTGTTATTACAGATAATAAAAAACGGCACATTGATCGTGCCGTTTTTTTATTGTTACGTACTTAATAAGGCAAGCTAGCAGGAAATTATAGGCTGCTAGTGAAAGTACGTGCGATAACGTCTTGTTGCTGTTCACGAGTTAGTGAGTTGAAACGTACAGCGTAACCAGAAACACGGATTGTTAGCTGTGGGTATTTTTCTGGGTGCTTAGCAGCATCTTCTAATGTTTCACGCTTAAGAACGTTTACGTTTAGGTGCTGACCGCCTTCGATTTTTGCTGGTGCTTCGATAGCTAGCTCACGGTATTCGATGTCACCTAGATCTGATTGAGCAATAACTTGGTCAGCTTCAAAACCAGATAGTGCACATACACAACGAGCTTCGTTTGTTTCGCTGTCTAGGATCCAAATAGTGTTTAGTAGATCGTCGTTTGCAGCTTTAGTAATTTGAATACCAGTAATCATAACTTATCTCCGAGAAAGTGGTGTTAATTTAATCTTTTTGCTGAGGCTTTAACGCTATAACTCAGCGCGGCTACTTGTGTATTGATCTAGATCAAATTACAACAAAAAACCTTAAATAAAGTAGGGCTGTTTTATTGAGCTAAGTCAATCTAACGCCATTTTAAGGGTTAATCAACAACAAATTTTAAGCGATAAAAAATAGTTTAGTTTAATGATGTTGTATTTTTACAACATTATTGAGATGTAATTGTAATTGTAATGTTTGTTAAATGTTTCTCTTTGGCTTGAAATGCCAAATAATATGAATAAGGTGAAAATTGTTATGAAACTGATTGGTGCTCATGTTTCTGCTGCTGGTGGTGTATTTAATGCGCCAGTAAATGCTGACAAAATTGGTGCGAATGCTTTTGCCCTGTTTACTAAAAACCAGCGTCAGTGGGTGGCTAAGCCGTTAGAGGCCGATGTGATAGCGGCATTTAAAGCGCGTTGTTCTCAATTAGAATTTAATGCCAATGCTATTTTGCCACATGACTCTTATTTGATTAATTTAGGTGCACCAGAGGCTGAAAAGTTGGAAAAATCGCGTGCTGCTTTTATTGATGAAATGTCGCGTTGTAAACAGCTTGGATTGCACCTTTTGAACTTCCATCCGGGGAGTCATTTAAAAAAAATTTCTGAAAAAGAGTGTTTAAAATTGATTGCTGAGTCCATAAATCTTGCGCATAAAGAAGTCAGTGATGTGGTTGCAGTGATCGAAAATACCGCGGGACAAGGTTCAAATTTAGGTTGGCGGTTTGAACATTTGGCAGAAATTATTGATCAAGTTGAAGATAAAACACGGGTAGGTGTCTGTATTGATACCTGTCATACCTTTGCGGCGGGATATGATTTACGCACTGAAACTGCAACTGATCGAACTTTTGCTGAATTTGATGACGTTGTTGGAATGCAATATCTCCGAGGTATGCACTTAAATGATTCCAAAGGTGATTTAGGGAGTCATTTAGATCGCCACCATAGTCTAGGTGAAGGAGCGATCGGTTGGGATTGTTTTCGTTATATCATGCAAGATGATCGTTTTAATCATATGCCTCTTATTTTAGAAACGATTAATCCTGATATTTGGCATCAAGAGATTGCGACATTGCGAGATTTTGCCGCTCAAAAATAAGTGGCTATAAATGAAGGCGTCGATTATTTATCTCGCTTGTGATCTGATTTTGATATTCTTACTGAGTAAATTCTATTGATGAGGAAGTATTTATGACCGCTAGCTGGTCTACATTTATCGAGCAACAACGAGCACAAGCGTATTTTTCTGGGATTGAACAGGCGGTTGACGCTGCTCGTGCATCAGGAAAAGTGGTATTTCCTCCTCAACAAGATATCTTTAATGCATTCACCTCTACGCCATTAGAGAACACCAAGGTCGTGATTTTAGGACAAGATCCTTACCATGGGCCAAAGCAAGCTCATGGATTAAGTTTCTCTGTACTTCCAGGAGTTAAAACGCCACCGTCATTGGCGAATATGTATAAAGAATTAGCCACTGACATTGAAGGCTTTGTAGTACCTGAACATGGTTATTTACAGCCGTGGGCAGAGCAAGGTGTTTTATTGCTTAATACCGTCCTAACAGTAGAGCAAGGGAGCGCGCATTCTCACGCTAAGATTGGTTGGGAAACATTTACCGATCGTGCGATTGAGTACATTAATGATAATACAGAGGGAGTGATCTTTTTACTGTGGGGCGCCCATGCTCAGAAAAAAGGTAAAAAGATAGATACCGAGCGTCATCATGTTTTACATTCAGCGCATCCTTCACCGTTATCTGCATACCGGGGGTTCTTTGGTTGTCAGCATTTTTCTAAAACCAATCAGTTACTCGCTGAAATGGGGAAATCAGTGATTAATTGGCAGCTATAAGTGAATTTATTTCTAAAAACAAAACGCCAGCAAAATGCTGGCGTTTTGTTTTTTTAGTCTGGAACTGTCTGTTAAAAGTCGAATTCATCGGCATTGTAACTACCGCACATATCCATATCTTGAAGTTCACGACGAAGTCGTTGACGATCTTTTAAGGCTTCGATTTCACGCCATTTACGTTTTTCAGGTTTTGCTCGAGAGCGACGAGAGACGGTTTCTGTGGTGAACATATCATCAAATGCAAAGCTATCCATAAAGCACCTCTTCCTATGATCTAGCTAAATATAAGCTACAAGGTCATTAATTATCACACTATGGGGTAGAGTAAAATTGAACTGTTTCTCATTTGTTGCTTAAAGATGAAATTTTTATGTGCTAAAAGTCAAATATATCCTTTTTATGACCGAAAATGTAAGAAAACAACTCGCGATTAGGATTTATTTATGTTTGGATTTAGTGGGAAGTTTTTAGATATTTACTTAAAAAATATACCCTTAGTGTATTTCATGTGATAATGAATGAAATTTTTTTGATATATCCCCTCATAATAGACTTACAAAAATAAGAGAGGGAATATCCATGTGTAATCACTCTGTTTGGTTACTAAATTGTAATGATTTAGTTTGCGCTGCTTGGGTGGATACCACATCCATTGCCATTATTTATTCGATACGTACGGTGTTGTAGAAGGAACCCACTTGTCTAGCCAAATTACCTTTTTAAATGACTTACTCTGGGGCTCGGTATTAATTTATTTACTGATAGGAGTCGGTATTTACTTTACCTACCGTTTGAGCTTTATCCAGTTCCGTCATTTTGGACATATGTTTAAGGTGATGAAAAACAGTCGCAAATCAGACAGTGCCGGAATTTCTTCCTTCCAAGCATTATGTACGAGCTTAGCGGCTAGAGTCGGCACAGGTAATATGGCGGGAGTCGCCGTGGCCTTAACTTTGGGTGGCCCCGGCGCGATCTTTTGGATGTGGCTGATTGCTATGCTTGGTATGGCGACTGCTTTTGCAGAAAGTGCATTAGCTCAGCTTTATAAAACCCGCGATAATGATGGTAATTATCGTGGTGGTCCTGCGTATTATATGGAAAAAGGATTAGGCATGCGCTGGATGGGCGTTATGTTCTCGGTCTTTTTGATCATTGCTTTTGGCTTAGTGTTTAACTCGGTTCAAGCTAACTCGATAAGTCAGGCGGCTCATGTCGCTTTTGGCTGGTCACCGATATATGTTGGTATTGGGCTTGTGATCATGACTGGAGTGATCATCTTTGGTGGTTTGCGAACGATTGCAAGAACCGCGGAAATTTTAGTTCCTGCAATGGCATTATGTTATCTGGTGCTTGCCCTTTATATTATGGCGATCAACATAGAAAAACTGCCTGATATTATCATGATGATTTTTCGCAGTGCTTTCGGTCTAGAAGAAGCGGCATCGGGAGCACTGGGATATACCATCGCGCAAGGAATGATTAATGGGTTAAAGCGTGGCTTATTTTCGAATGAAGCTGGCATGGGATCGGCACCGAATGCGGCAGCCTCTGCAACACCTTATCCGCCCCATCCTGCCTCGCAGGGATATGTGCAAATGCTGGGGGTATTTATGGATACAATGGTGATCTGTTCATCCACTGTCGCGATTATTTTGATGTCTGGCGAATATGTTCCCCATAGTGAAGTGACAGGGATTGAGTTAACTCAGCGTGCCTTGAGCTCGCAAGTCGGCGATTGGGGCTCTGTGTTTATTGCCGTTGCAAT
This sequence comes from Photobacterium sp. GB-50, assembly GCF_003026755.1. NCBI lineage: Bacteria > Pseudomonadati > Pseudomonadota > Gammaproteobacteria > Vibrionales > Vibrionaceae > Photobacterium > Photobacterium sp. GB-50. Next base: position 70,945 of record NZ_PYNX01000011.1, on the reverse strand, counting down.
TTTCTTCTTTGCGTTTACATCGCTCGTTGCTAATTATTCCTATGCTGAAACCAACCTTATTTTTCTTGAGCATAACCATAAAATTGGCTTGAATATTTTTCGTGTTGTGGTGCTCTTTATGGTGATGTTTGGGGCGTTAGCTGATCTGCCAACGGTATGGGCAATGGCCGATGTCTCAATGGGAATGATGGCACTGATTAACTTAGTCGCGATTGTTTTACTGTCAGGCACTGTGGTGAAGTTGGCTACTGATTACAATAAACAGTTATCGCTGGGTAAGGTGCCGACGTTTGATAGTAATGATTACCCAGAGCTTCATGCCCAGTTAGAAGAAGGCATTTGGGATAAGAGTAAATCATAGTGAACGCCTATTACTGAAATAACCAAAGCCACTTAGTTTCTAAGTGGCTTTTTTGTTGTTTAGTGATAATCTTTTCAAGTCAGACTTTAAAGGAAAAAGCCTTATGTTAATTGTGGTTTCCCCCGCTAAAACCCTTGATTATGAATCGCCATTGGTAACATCAACCTATACTTTGCCAGAGCTAACGGATCACTCTGCTGAACTGATTGATGTATGTCGTGAGTTAACGCCAATGGATATTGCGAGCTTAATGAAAGTGAGCGATAAAATTGCAGGTTTGAATGCAGCTCGTTTTGCTGAGTGGCAGCCACAATTTACGCAAGACAATGCTCGTCAGGCAATATTGGCTTTTAAAGGTGATGTTTATACTGGTCTTGCGGCTGAAACCATGACGGAACAACAGTTTGCTTATGCTCAACAGCATTTACGTATGCTTTCGGGTTTATATGGTTTATTGCGTCCATTAGATTTGATGCAACCTTACCGCTTAGAGATGGGGACGAAATTAGCGAACCCTCGCGGTACTAATCTGTATCAATTTTGGGGTGATATCATTACCGATAAATTGAACCAAGCATTAGTAGAGCAGGGCGATGATATTCTGATTAACCTTGCATCTAACGAATATTTTAAATCGGTGAAACCGAAGAAGTTGAATGCTCAACTTATCACACCTGTTTTTAAAGATTGTAAGAACGGTAATTATAAAGTGATCAGCTTTTACGCCAAAAAAGCCCGTGGCATGATGGCGCGTTACATTCTTGATAATCAAATCACATCGATTGAAGCTTTAAAAGAATTTGATACCGCGGGTTATTATTTTGTTGAAGCAGAATCAACAGCGAAAGAATTCGTATTTAAGCGTGAAGAACAATAGTAATAAATAATTATTTTTAAATGAAAAAGGCCAACTCGTGAAAGTTGGCCTTGTTGTTTTATCTATGTGGTAAAAGAGAAATTACGATTTAGCTTGGCCTTTTTTTGCCGCTTGTTTGATTTTCTTTTTCGCTTTCGCTTCTTTTACTTTTTTACTCACTTTTTTCTTTTTCTTGGCAGTGCTTGCTTTTTTGGTCTGTGGACGTAGGCCATGAATAAAGCGTTCAGGCACTTCTTCTTTCATGTAGCGGCTGATACGTTCAATCATGCTTTGATCATGTGCTTCAACCAAGGAGATTGCCGTTCCTTTCTTACCCGCTCGCGCTGTACGACCAATACGGTGTACATAAACTTCAGCTGTACGAGGTAGATCAAAGTTGATCACATGGCTAACATCAGGTAAATCAATACCACGTGCAGCAACGTCTGTCGCAATTAATACGTTCACAACACCATCACGAAAACGAGTGATCATGTTTGTACGTGCAGCCTGTGCCATTTCACCTTGGATCCAGTTACAAGGGATGCCCATGGCTTCTAGTTGACCACGAAGTACAGCTAGGCGCTCACGTGTTTTGACAAAGATGATCGTGCGTTCAGCTTGCTCTTTAATGATGTTTTCTAACAGAGCAAGCTTGTGATCCATATTGTCACAACGAAGGTACATTTGGTGGATCTTTTTACGTTCGCGGCGAGAAGGATCTGCATTTACTTCAACAGGCTCATTCAAAATTGTTTCTGAAAACTCACGTACACCTTTACCTTCTAAGGTAGCGGAGAACAATAAGCTTTGACGACGCCAGCGACACTCATGGTTAAGACGCTCAACAATTTTACCAAAGCCCATGTCTAACATGCGATCGGCTTCATCAAGGATCAAACACTCGATAGCACGACAGTCAAATTTCTCAGCTTCAATGTACTCCATAAGACGACCTGGTGTTGCTACCACGATATCCTGAGTTTTACCCAGCATTTCGGCATGTTCGTCATATGAGATACCACCTGTGATGGTAAATACTTTTAGTGTTGTATATTTTGCTAATGCTCTTGCTTGATCGGCAACTTGAATGGCAAGTTCACGCGTTGGCGTTAAGATCAGAATACGTGCAGGTCCCGGTCTTTTACGTGGGAAATCTTGCAAGTGTTGGATCATCGGTAGAAGAAAGGCTGCTGTTTTTCCGGTCCCTGTTGGCGCAGAAGCCATTACATCTTTACCGTCAAGGGCATGAGGGATAGCCTGCGCTTGAACCACTGTTGGGCGGCTATAGCCGATTTCTTCAATTGCTCGTAACAGCTCGCTATCTAACTCTAATTCGGAAAAGTCTCTCACCAGTTATCTCTCCCAAGACAAATGCTATGTGTCATTATCGTATGCCAATTACAAAGAATAACAACAAGGGTATTAATATTTAAGGGGCGGCATTATAGCCACTCTTGGCGTAAGTGACACCGATTAAAACATAAAAACTTTAATCATTGATGATTATTACAACGTTTACAGGGGATATAAATGTCGTATTCGGTTACATTTTCAGATAGAAATCTTTCGTTAATGCTTTGAATTCAATTGAATAATCACCATTATTATGAATGCAAAGGTGAGATGAATAACAGGTTTGTTTCTTTTTACTCAATTGTAGAAGTAATCGAATCGGTGCTTTTTTCTCGGTGCTTTGGACATCACAACGTTCAATACAATGTAAATGATATTCAGCAGCGGCTTCAATTAAACGCTGTCCTTCGTAACTTGGCAAGATAATACTGGCGATCCCTTCTTCTGTAAGAAGCCATTGAAGCGTTTTAAGTAGCTGTTGATGGCTAAATGTATCGGTATGTCGAGCAGTAGCACGGTGTGATTGCTCTGCTTGCTGACCAAAATTGAAATAAGGGGGGTTACACACAATCGCATTAATACTATTAGGGGGCTGTGTATGTCGCCATTCTGTGACATCTTGTTCAATACACTGTAAGCGTGGATGCCAAGGTGAATTTGTGAAATTTTGGCGTGCTGCCGCTGCGGCTTGTGGATCGATTTCGATAGCTTCGATAGTAATAGGTAAAGCTAACGTGCTTGTCCGCTGTGCAGCCATGAGTGCTAATAAACCACTGCCTGTACCAATATCCACCACTCTACCTTGTCGAGGCATAGCTGCCCATGCTCCTAGCAATACACCATCGGTGCTGATAGGCATTCCGCAGCCTAAATCATTGACGTGAAATTGTTTAAAGCTAAAGCCGCGTGACATGGCTATTTTCCCTTTTCTTGTGTTTTGAGCTAAGTAGTTTGAGCTAAATATGGAATAAACGATTAACCGTAATGGTTATAACACTAATCATCACAACGGCTTGGTTATTGCGCTTTTATTGTTTTGACATAGTTAACTACTATGTTTGCTTTTTTTTTATATTTTAATCTTTTGTGTTTAGTTGGTTTTATATTCTATTCTTGTTGTCTTTATTGGTTTTATATTTTGGTTTTAATGCTTTGTTTATGTATTATGTGGTGTTTATTTCTACACTATTGCCAAGAATGCTGTTTTTATCCATTATGTTTTCGTTGGTTATATATGTTTAATTTTGTAATCAACGTGGATAATTATAAAAACACAACACGTAACCCATAAGAAGAGTGGAAGGTGCAGTTTGAAAAAGACACTCAAAGTAACAGACATTATAGCGTTAGGTTTTATGACTTTCGCTTTCTTTCTTGGTGCTGGGAATATTATTTTTCCACCATTAGCAGGTCAACTTGCCGGTGAAAATATGCTTTCGGCCATGTTTGGCTTTTTAGTTACAGCCGTTGGTCTACCTTTAATTGGCATTATTGCCGTTGCAATGGCAGGTGGTGGCTGGCAGGGGTTAACCCGTGATTTACCCTCAAAAATAGCAACGTTAATGGCGGTGCTGATTTTTATTATTATTGGTCCTGCTTTTGCTGCGCCGCGAACAGGTTTAGTCGCTTATGAAATGGCAGTAAAACCATTTATGGCGGCAGATGCTGGTCAAGCAAGCTTAACGACTTTTTCTGTGATCTTTTTTGCAGTCGCCCTCTTTTTTGCTTGGTCTCGTGGCCAGCTGATCGACATGATTGGTAAGTTCTTAACACCTGCACTGTTTATCGTATTGGCTATACTGGCTATTGCAGTATTTGTAAATCCACAAGGTTCGATTGTTGCAGCGCAAGGTGAGTATGTAACACAGGCGTTTACGAAAGGTTTCCTTGAAGGCTATAACACCATGGATACTTTCGCGGCCTTGATGTTTGGTATGCTGATTGTGGATGTGATCCGCAGTAAAGGTGTTAGTGATGAAAAAACAACCTGTACCTACCTGATCTACGCCGGTCTTATTGCAGCAGCAGGCTTAGCCTTTGTATATATCTCATTATTTTACTTAGGCGCGACCAGTACAGCGATTGCACCTAATGCGGCTAATGGTGGCGTTATCTTAACTGGCTATGTGATGGCGTTATTTGGTGCGCCGGGTCAGGTGATCCTATCTGCAATTGTATTACTTGCCTGTTTAACGACAGCGATCGGTTTGATCAGTGCATGTGCAGATTACTTCAGCTCTTTGACGTCACTGTCTTACAAAAAGTGGGCGGTGATTTTGGCGGTAATTTGTGCGGTGGTAGCCAATGTGGGTTTGAACCAGTTGATTGCGTTATCTGTACCTGTGTTATTTGCTTTGTATCCAGTCGCGATTGCACTGGTCGCATTAACCTTAGTACGTAAATGGTTACCGAATCCACGTTTAGCATACCGTGTTGTGTTGTTGGTTTCTTTTATCTTTAGCATGATTGATGTGGCGAAATACTTGAAGTTTGATGTATCAATGTTCAGTGATTTACCACTATTTAATTATGGTATGGCTTGGGTATTACCGACTTTGATTGCGCTTGCGATCACGCGCTTTGTCGGTGGCAAAGCGATGGGGCCACAAGATAAGTTAGCGTAAATTCACTGTTGAGATAGAGATAGAAAAGGGATGCCATGTGCATCCCTTTTTGTTGATATATGCAATGTGATTGCTCACAAGGTTTCGGCGTACTCAAGCATAATTTGCTCACACCACTGGGTGATACGTTGATCGGAATGTTCGTATTGTGAGTCTTCATCCAGCGCAAGACCGACAAAGAATTGTTTATCGTCAGTAAGGGCTTTTGATGCTTCAAATTGGTAGCTATCATCATTGGGCCAGTAGCCAATAAATTGAACGCCTGCTTCTAATAGCTTGTCATGCAGCATTCCCATCGCATCAAGGAACCACTCGGTGTAACCTTCTTGATCGCCTAAGCCAAACAATGCAATGGTTTTATTGGTTAAACGTAATCCATCAAGCTGCTGCCACACGGCTTCCCAATCTTCTTGCAGTTCACCAAAGTCCCAGGTTGAAATACCTAAAATAAGCATATCAAACTGGTTCATCTCATTGATGTCTGCTTCTTTAATATTACGCAGTTCAATCAGCTCGGGACCAATACAATCACGGATCTTTTCTGCTGCCATTTCGGTATAGCAGGTGGTTGAGCCATAAAACAAACCGATTTTCATGCTGAGTATCCTAGTATTTTTATTTATTGTTTGAGTGTACCTGTAATGACCTTACAAGCTCAATAAAGTGAATAAAAGCATCCGATATTTTTTCACTTATTGTCTGTTGTAATAAGCCTCGTTACTTTTGCTTTAAAATATCCTATGATGAATGAAAGTACTGTGTTTTTATCCATGTGTTGAAGCTTTGCTAACACAGATTTTGGAGTGAAAAATGGAAAACGATGACGTTATTATCGAACGTTTTCTGGATGCGATGTGGATGGAGCGAGGATTATCTGAAAATACCTTGTCGTCTTACCGCAATGATTTAACCAAGCTATTACGCTGGTTAAAACAAGAATCACGTAATGTCATCAGTGTTTCAGTTGATGATTTACAGCGTTATCAACAATGGTTATTTGATAAAGATTATAAGCAAACCTCACGTGCACGTATGGTTTCTGCTATTCGCCGTTTATTTCAATATTTACATCGTGAAAAGATGCGTGATGACGATCCGAGTGCGATGCTAGTGACACCTAAATTACCCAAACGCTTACCCAAAGATTTAAGTGAAGCACAAGTGGATGCGTTATTAGAAGCACCCGATGTTAATGATCCGATTGAACTGCGCGATAAAGCGATGCTTGAATTGTTGTATGCAACAGGCTTGCGTGTAACTGAGCTTGTGACATTAACTATGGAAAATATTAGCTTGCGCCAAGGTGTCGTTCGCATTACTGGTAAAGGTGATAAAGAGCGATTAGTCCCGATGGGAGAAAATGCTGTCGATTGGATTGAACAATTTATTGATACGGGGCGTCCGCAACTACTGGGAGAAAAAAGCTCTGATGTGTTATTTCCGAGTCGTCGAGCAAGACAAATGACCCGTCAAACGTTTTGGCATCGGATTAAACACTATGCTGTTTTAGCGGGAATTGATGCAGAAACATTATCACCTCACGTGATGCGTCACGCCTTTGCAACGCACTTATTAAATTACGGTGCTGATCTTCGTGTGGTACAAATGTTGCTTGGACATAGTGACCTATCAACCACACAAATTTATACCCATGTTGCAACGGAAAGGTTAAAACAATTACACCAAACTCACCATCCTCGCGCATAATTGTGAGAGAGTGTTAGGTAAATTCGTGAATACTATTTGCGTTCCGTTAGAGTTGACTTATTCTTGCCTAGCAAATGAGAGTAGAAAGTTTGAAACTATTTTACGATGAATTAGGTCTCATAAAGATTGAGAGTATCATCATTAATTAAGGATAAATTAAATGCACTTTATCAGCCGAACAATTGTGGCAACAGCGGTTGCTTTAACGGCTTTTTCAGCGGCAGCGAAGCCAGATGAAGCGGCGATTAGTCAGCAACTTGCGAAAGTCGGCTTAACCCCTTCATCGATTGAAGCGTCTCCGATTTCAGGATTAAATGAAATTATGACAGAGCGTGGCATTGTTTATGCTTCTGATGATGGTAAGTATTTTGTCGTTGGTCACTTATACGAAAATAATGGTGCGCAGCCTGTTAACTTAACAGAGCAAAAAATGGCAAAAATGAACAAGGATAAAATTGCAGCGATGGAAAAAGACATGATTGTCTATCCTGCAAAGAACGAAAAATATGTCGTTACCGTGTTCACCGATACAAGCTGTGGCTATTGTCGTAAATTACATAATGATATCAAAGGTTATAATGATGAAGGCATTACTGTTCGTTATTTAGCCTTCCCTCGTGGTGGTGAGCGTTCTGGCAACTTTAATCAAATGAGTGCGATCTGGGGTGCTAAAGATCGTGCAAAAGCGATGGATGATGCGAAGAGTGGCAATTTTGATACAAGTAAGATCACACCTCGTCCAGATTTAGTGCGTGCACAATACGAGCTTGGTGTTGCAATGGGTGTGAACGGTACGCCTGCTATTATTCTCGCTGATGGTACGATGATCCCTGGTTATCAGCCGCCTGCAGCATTACGTCAGCTACTTGATAGCCAACCAAAAAGCTAATTTAGCGTCGTAGATGATGGAATAATAGAAAGCCTGAGCATTATGTTCAGGCTTTTTTGTTATAGGCTATTTCGTTACTATGAAAAGATAATAATACTGATAAGAAGCCTGATTATGATTGAAATTAAACGTCGCCCTTTAGCAGATACTGAGGGGTTCTCAGATCAAATCCCTCCGATCTTACAACGTATTTATGCTAGCCGTGGGATCAAAAATGATGCTGAGTTAGAGCGTAGTGCCAAGGGGCTACTTAATTACAATCAGCTTCATGGTATGACTAGCGCAGTTCAGTTGTTAGTGGATGCGCTTTTGCAAAACACACGAATTATCATTGTTGGTGATTTTGATGCTGATGGCGCAACAAGTTCAGCATTATCTGTGCTAGCGCTTCGTATGCTCGGCTGTAAAAATGTTGATTATTTAGTACCTAACCGTTTCGACGATGGATATGGCCTGAGCCCTGAAGTGGTTGAACAAGCCATTGAACGTGGCGCAGAGCTGATTATGACCGTGGATAACGGAGTTTCTTCGATTGCTGGCGTTGCGGTAGCGAAAGAAAAAGGCTTGACCGTATTAGTTACCGATCACCATTTGCCAGGCGATTGTTTACCGATCGCTGATGCGATTGTTAACCCAAATCTTAATGAGTGTGGGTTTCCATCTAAAGCGCTGTGTGGTGTCGGGGTAGCTTTCTACCTCATGCTGGCACTGCGCGCTGAATTACGTCAGAGAGGTTGGTTTGAACAGCAAGGTATCGCCATGCCTAATCTGGCTGAATTACTGGATTTAGTCGCACTGGGAACTGTTGCTGATGTCGTTGCACTTGATGGCAATAATCGTATTTTAGTGCATCAAGGCTTACAACGTATTCGTGCGGGTAAGTGTCGACCTGGTATTCAAGCGCTAATTGAGGTTGCCAATCGCGATCCGGCGCGTTTAGTGACCAGTGATTTAGGGTTTGCCTTAGGGCCTCGCATTAATGCCGCAGGACGATTAGATGATATGTCGTTTGGGGTTGAACTCCTGTTGTGTGACAACATTCAATCAGCGCGTCGTATGGCATCAGAGCTAGATGGCTTAAATCAGACTCGAAAAGAAATAGAGCTGGGCATGAAAGATGAGGCCTTAGCGATTTGTGAGCGTTTGAAGTTTAATCAGCAAGATATGCCTTATGGTTTAGTGCTCTTCCAGCGCGATTGGCACCAAGGTGTGATTGGTATTTTAGCCTCACGTATTAAAGATAAATATCATCGTCCTGTGATTGCTTTTGCCGATGCGGGGAACGGTGAAATTAAAGGCTCATGTCGCTCAATTCCTGGATTACATATGCGTGATGCGCTAGATCTGGTCGATACCCAAAATCCTGGGATGATTTTGAAATTTGGTGGTCACGCGATGGCGGCAGGACTTACTATCCCTGAAGATAAATTAGATACTTTTAGTAAAGCTTTTGATGCGGTGGTTCGTAATGTACTTGATGAAGAAGCGCTAAAAGGGGTATTGATGACAGATGGTGAGTTAGGCAGTCATGAATTAAACCTAGATGTGGCTGAAATTCTTCGTGCTGGTGGTCCTTGGGGACAACAATTTCCTGAGCCAGCCTTTGATGGTACTTTCCGATTATTGCATCAAAAGTTAGTGGGCGGGAAACACCTTAAGATGATGGTAGAGCCGCTAAGTGGCGGTAGCGTAATTGATGCGATTGCTTTTAATGTTGATGTGAAACGTTGGCCTGATGCATCGGTTCAACAAGTTGAATTGGTTTACCGTTTAGATGTTAATGAATACCGAGGCAATCGCAGTGTGCAATTGATGATTGAACATTTGAACGCGAAATAAGTATTATTTTCATTTTTTGATAACGAATATCTTAGTGGCGAGGTTTTCAAGGCTGATTAAGCCTAGAATCTCGCCATTTTATTATTAATTTTCTTATAACCTTTCTCTCCCTCTGTATATTCTATCTACAATTCGATAGAATCTTTCGGTTATGTCCATTTCGACAATGAAGAGTGGCAATGTTCGAGATTAATCCTATTAAAAACCGACTTGAGGATGTGTCAGCACGTACTGATACCCTTAGGGGGTACCTTTGACTACGATGCTAAGAAAGAGCGTCTAGAAGAGGTAAACGCAGAATTAGAGCAACCAGATGTATGGAATGAACCTGATCGCGCACAAGCGTTAGGTAAAGAGCGTGCATCACTGGAAGCGGTAGTTGAAACCATTGACTTACTAGATCAAGGCGTTGAAGACGTTGAAGGTTTATTAGAGCTGGCGGTGGAAGAAAACGATCAAGAAACATTTGATGAGATTGAACCTGAGTTAGCTGAGCTTGAAGCTAAGTTAGCTAAGTTGGAATTTCGTCGTATGTTTGCAGGCGATCACGATGCGTCTGATTGTTACCTTGACCTTCAAGCAGGTTCAGGTGGTACAGAAGCACAAGATTGGACTTCAATGATGCTACGCATGTATTTGCGTTGGGCTGATGCCAAAGGTTTTAAAACCGAAATCATTGAAATCTCTGATGGTGATGTTGCCGGTCTGAAATCGGTTACCGTTCGAATCAGTGGCGAGTATGCTTATGGCTGGTTACGTACTGAAACAGGTGTTCACCGTTTAGTGCGTAAGTCACCGTTTGATTCAGGTGGTCGTCGTCATACTTCTTTTGCTTCAGCATTCGTTTATCCTGAAATTGATGACAATATCGTGATTGATATTAACCCATCAGATCTACGTATTGACGTATACCGTGCATCAGGCGCGGGTGGTCAGCACGTTAACACCACGGAATCTGCGGTACGTATTACCCACCTTCCAACTAACATTGTGGTGCAGTGTCAGAACGATCGCTCTCAGCATAAAAACAAAGATCAGGCAATGAAGCAGTTAAAAGCGAAATTGTTTGAATATGAAATGCAGAAGCAAAATGCTGAAAAGCAAGCCAGTGAAGATACCAAATCCGACATTGGTTGGGGTAGTCAAATTCGTTCATACGTATTAGATGACTCCCGCATTAAAGATTTACGTACTGGGGTGGAAAATCGTAACACCCAAGCAGTACTGGACGGTGATTTAGACCGTTTTATAGAAGCAAGCCTGAAATCAGGTCTTTAACCGAATTCCGGTAAAAATTTAAGGGTTACCCCATGACTGATCAATTACAAGATGAGAATAAGCTGATTGCTGAGCGTCGCGCTAAATTAGATATGATCCGCGAAAACTGCAAAGCAAATGGCCACCCCAATGATTTCCGTCGCGATAGCTTAGCGGCAGATCTCAATGCAAAATACGGTGAAATGACCAAAGAAGAGCTTGAAGAAGCGGGTCATGTATTTGCAATCGCGGGTCGTATTATGGCTAAGCGTGGTCCTTTCTTAGCTATTCAAGATGTATCTGGTCGTATTCAAGCTTACGCATCAAAAGATGTGCAGAAAGAGCTAAAAGAGAAGTATTCAGGCTTAGATATCGGTGACATTATCGGTATTAAAGGTGCTCTTCATAAGTCAGGTAAAGGTGATCTTTACGTGAATATGGATGAGTACGAGCTGCTAACAAAAGCACTGCGTCCTTTACCTGAAAAATTCCATGGCTTAACTGACCAAGAAATGCGTTACCGTCAGCGTTACGTTGATCTTATCGTTAACGATGATTCACGTCATGCTTTTGTGGTTCGTTCAAAAGTGGTATCTGCGATCCGTAGCTTCATGGTAACGAAAGGCTTCATGGAAGTTGAAACACCAATGATGCATGTGATCCCAGGTGGTGCAACAGCACGCCCATTTATCACACACCATAACGCACTCGATATCGATATGTACCTACGCGTTGCACCAGAGCTTTACCTTAAGCGTCTAGTGGTTGGTGGTTTTGAGCGTGTATTCGAAATCAACCGTAACTTCCGTAACGAAGGTCTATCTCCTCGTCATAACCCTGAATTCACCATGATGGAATTCTACATGGCGTACGCAGATTACAACGATCTGATGGATCTGACAGAAGAAATGCTAAGCAGCATTGCGATTGACGTTCTTGGTTCTTCTAAAATGCCATACGGTGAGTTTGAAGTTGAATTTGCAGGTCCATACACACGTATGAGCATGCTAGATGCTATCAAGCAGTACAACCCAGAGCACGCAGAAATCCAAGCATTAACTTACGAAGGCGTTGCTGATCGTGAGCTAATGGTGAAGATTGCTAAGTCTGTACACGTTGATGTTGAAGATTTCTGGACTTGTGGTCAGTTGCTAGAAGAGATCTTCGGTGAAACCGCTGAACCTCAACTAATGCAACCAACTTTCATTACTGAGTACCCAGCAGATATTTCTCCACTTGCTCGTCGTAACGATGAAAATCCATTCATTACAGATCGTTTTGAATTCTTCATCGGTGGTCGTGAAGTAGCGAATGGTTTCTCTGAGCTTAACGATGCACAAGATCAAGATCAACGCTTCAAAGCGCAGGTTGATGCTAAAGATGCGGGTGATGATGAAGCAATGTACTACGATGCAGATTACATTACTGCGCTAGAGCACGGCTTACCACCGACAGCGGGTCAAGGTATTGGTATCGATCGCCTAGTGATGTTATTTACCAATACACACACAATCCGTGACGTGATCCTATTCCCAGCAATGCGTCCTCAAAGCAACTAGTTCTAAGCTCTGATATAAAAAACCACCGCTAAGCGGTGGTTTTTTTTGCTAAAAACAAAACTGAATAACCATTTCCTTATATTTAATGGTGCTATTTTTTAATTTGTTGCATTAAAAATGAATGTGATTTTTAGAATAATTCATTAAGATTGTGATGTATTTCGATAAAATGTAACTTTTAAGATAAAAAATAGATGCATACTTTGAATTTAATAGTAAACATGTTGCTCACTGGTGTGGCGTACATATAGTATTGTTAAGTATTTGGTGCGGTTACTATTAATACACATTAAAACAACAGTCGTGCTACGTAATAACGTTATCAAGGGCGATTAGGGATGGATAAACGAAATAAGATCGGGGCAGCGAATTCAATTGTTGTCTTTGGCGGAGTAAATCAAAAGTGGCTTCCATCAATGGAGGCGGCTGGGTGGTCATGTCACCGTTGTTATGATTTACGCGCAGCAGAATCTTTATTGTTAGAAATGGGCCCCTGTGTAGGTGTTGTAGATCTAAGTAATGATGATTTCAGTTTGCATAGCTTAGCCGCACTTGTGAATCGTAATAAGCAAGTACGCTGGATAGCGATTGTGCGTGATGAACAATTAAATAATGAAGCAATAAGTCAATTAATTGTGAATTTTTGCTTAGATTATTTTTCTACTCCTGTTCCTTGTGAGCGACTAAAGCAAACCATTGGTCACCAAAGTGGAATGCTAGCATTAGAACGTCAAGTTTGGCCTCAGTTAGGCCAGTTTGGGCAACAAGGCTTGCAAGGCAATACGCCAGTGATGAAGAAACTTCGTGATCAAGTTAAGCGTGTTGCATTAAGTGATGTACCTGTTTTAATCAGTGGTGAAATTGGTACTGGAAAATTAGTAGTAGCAGAAGCCTTACATCAAGCTTCGGTTCGAGCCAAAAAGCCGCTAGTACGTGTTAATTGTGAAAATTTACAAGCCGGGTGGATAAATGAGGTTGGACAAAATTCTTATCTCGATTATGCCAATAACGGTGTGTTAGTACTTAATGAGTTTACTTTACTTGCAGATGATAGAAAAAAAGAAGTACTGAAAATACTCAGTGATGGTGTCTATTATCATCCTGATGGCAGTATTTTAACGTTAGATATCCGTTTTATAGCTACCAGTAGTCACAATTTTGAAGATCTATCAGAGTTAGATACATTAACCCGTGATCTGTATTTTAGATTAAATGTGGTGTCACTAACGGTACCTGCTTTACGTGAAAGAGGCGGGGATATTGTATTACTAGCAGAGTTTTTACTCTTAAAATATGCTAGGCAATATAATAGTGTTGTTAAGACGTTTTCTGAACAAGCCAAAGCGATGTTGCTTCAATATCAATGGCCTGGCAATGTCCGTGAATTAATTAGTCAAATCAAGCGTTCTGTATTACTGGTTGAAACTAAGTGTATAGAAGCGGAGCATTTAGACATTCCCCGAGTGACTGAAGATAAGCAAAGTTTAAAGAAAATTCGTGAAGAATCGGAACGAACGGCATTATTAACAGTATTAGAAAATAACAAAGGTCAAATCTCTGCAGCAGCGAGAGAATTAGGTGTATCTCGCGCCACTATGTATCGATTGCTGAATAAACATGACTTGATCCCACCTCCTCGTTGTTTCCGCCAAGGTTAATATCATTTAACGTTGATTGATTAATACAACAGCGACTGCAAGGTGGCTGTTTTTTTAGATCTAAATATCATTCTCTCTACCAATACTACATAAATGTTTCTGCTGATATTTCATGAAAATATTGGTTTTAAATTAGTCTATAGCGAATAAAAGTAGAGCCTTATAGCATAAAAACATGCAGTTACATTGATGGCATAAATTTACTTGTTATATGTTAATGATTCGTTAGTATTGGTTTTAAGCATATCTTTCCAATTTGAAAATGTCCGATCCTTTAGCAAAGAACAGCGACATGGTTAGAGTGTGAATCTTAATTTAAAGCCAAGGAGAATGTCATTATGCGCCAGTCTGTGTATATCCGATTTGCTATTTTTTTAATCCAACAAGATGTGAAACGAGAAGAGGCGTTATGGCGACATCAGCAACGTCGAGTCAGTGTCTATTTACCTGTTCTTTCCCCTCACTTAATGCGCGATGTGGGGGTTGAAAGTGATGGACGTATTGCATTGAGTCATCTTGTTCATGCCGAGCGTAAAGTTCGTCATCTCAGACGAACATTAAGATTTAGACACAACACGTAAGGAGTAAGGCCAGCAAGTATTTTTACTTGCTGGCCAACCGTTACGTAATACTCAAACACTAAGGGCAAGGGTTTGAGTATTGAATACCAACTCGCTCTAAATCTGTCATAACTTCTTCAGAAAGCATGAGATCAATACTGTTTATATTGTTTTCTAACTGCTCTAGTGTAGTGGCACCGATGATATTTGCCGCAACAAAAGGACGTTGGTTAACAAACGCGAGTGCCATTTGGACGGGATCAAGTCCGTGCTTATTAGCGACATCAATATAAGCTTGTGTGGCTTGAATACCTTGCTGATTAAAATAGCGTGAAAAGCGAGGAAACTCAGTGCATCGCGCCCCTTTAGGCTTGGCATTATTTAAATATTTACCGCTTAATGCGCCAAAAGCTAACGGGGAATAGGCTAGTAGCTCTACACCTTCATGATGGCTAATTTCAGAAAGTCCGACTTCAAAACTACGGTTAAGTAAATTGTAGGGATTTTGAATGGATACGATTCTTGGTAAATTGTGTTTTTCTGCGAGCTGAAGATAAGACATGACTCCCCAAGGGGTTTCATTGGAGACGCCGATATATCTGATTTTTCCTGCTGTGACTAACTCACTTAATGCCTCTAGTGTTTCAATTAACGTAACACCACAATGATCTTCTTCATAATGGTAGTTTAACTTACCAAAACAATTGGTTTGCCGTTGAGGCCAGTGCAGCTGGTAGAGATCGATATAATCGGTTTTTAAGCGAATTAAACTATCATTCACCGCATCATGAATATGACGTCGATTAAGCGACATATTGTCACGAATATAAGGCACATTACGGGGGCCTGCCACTTTTGTTGCAATCACAACTCTATCTCGTAATTGTGTTTTTTCTAGCCAATTACCAATATAACTTTCTGTTAAACCTTGGGTATTAGCATTCGGCGGGACGGGATACATTTCCGCAGTATCAATGAAGTTGACGCCATGCTCAAAGGCGAAATCTAATTGGCTATGGGCTTCATCCTGATTATTTTGTTCACCAAAGGTCATGGTACCGAGGCAGATCTTACTGATCTCTAAACTAGAATGCGGGATTGTATGGTATTTCATTCGCTGTCCTTGCCATTAATGTCTTTTATTTGACTATAGCTTGAAGTGTTTGGACTGAGAAGTGCATTAAATATGAAATGAATATTATATTACGAACTTGATAGGAGGAGAAAACTGACACATAGTTAATGTTAGATCTTTTATTTTTTTAGTGTAGATAAACAATGAAGCTATCTCAATTAAAGCCGTGGCTTAAAGCATCACCGAATAAGATCCCACATTGTGTATTAACCTGTTATGCGGGATATTCTGATTATCTGATGGAAATTGAATATAAGCATCAGTTACAGCCACTTAAAGATGAGCAAGATAACTTACTGCATTTTAAGACGATTGAGCAGGCGCAGGTATTATTGAAATCTATTGGGATCAGTAATATGACGTTACGTTTAACTGATCCCTATGATGAATTCTTACCGGAAGGGCTCACGGCTGCTTGTGAAGAAGATATGGTGTTGCATTTTTAGTCCCGCGGTTTAACGCAGCACATAGCTTAAATAAAGTATCGAGCTAAAATTTCTGCCGTGAAGTGTGTTTTTAAATAAAAACCACGAGGTAAGGTTTTGATAGGCTGTCCATTTGCGCCGTAAGCTTCTGTGAGTACTTTGCTATTTGCCGCTTTGGGTCGTAATTGCAGTACCTCGCCATGGCGTGCTGTGATGTGCTCGACTTGGCCGAGTACGATCATATCCATTAACTCTTCCCAGTCTTGTTTTAACTGCGCATCTTCGTCTATCGATGGACTCCATATTAACGGTGATCCAACATGGCGTTCTGCTAAGGGAATATCACGTTCACCTTCGACAGGGATCCATAATACCCGTGAGAGCTTATGACGAATATGACTGGTTTCCCATCGTAATCCTTGTACTCCAATTAAAGGGGCGACACAGACAAATGTGGTTTCTAATGGTTTGCCATTATAGCCAATAGGGATCGTTTTAAGTTCAATCCCAAGATCGATAAAGTCAGGAACGGGCTTACTTCCCGCTGTTGCACCTAAATGCCACTCCAACAGCTGCCCAACCCATCCTTTATCTCTTTTTAGATCTGCAGGTGGAATAATGCCAGCAAGATCGGCTAGTTCTCCAAGCGTTAACCCTGCTAGTTGTTGGGCTCGATAGAGGAGTTCGTGTTCAGTGAGAGGGGGGGATGGTTGCTCAGGCTTTGGCATAGTGCTACGCGATGATCATGATCTAAAATAAGAAGAGTCAAGATCATAACATAGCTTTTTCCTGTTGAATGGATAAATCTAGAGAAAAGGATCATTTTAAAAGATATCCACAGATTATTTTTATTAAATATTTATTTTGATGCTAACTGTTTAAATAGACAGGCTTAAGTTGGTGTTTTATTCATCTTGATTATCTTGTGTTCGATCATTTTTATTGTATGGTGTGGATAAAGTCAGAATTGATTGATCTTTAACCGATCGTTTTTTTGAGATGTGAATATTCTATTTTTTAAAATTTATTATGTATCTTTATTGATTTTAATATTTTGATTTTTATGTGTTTTTCGTTTTATCTTTTGACGTTTCATTGCTATTTATCAAATGATAATTACATATAAAACCGAGGTTTTTTTATCTTCTGCACAAATCTATCCACAGAAAGAGTGAATAAATGTGGGGGATGTCTCATTTAGATGTTTATAACCTCTAGTAGA
The DNA here is from genome assembly GCF_003026755.1 of Photobacterium sp. GB-50. NCBI lineage: Bacteria > Pseudomonadati > Pseudomonadota > Gammaproteobacteria > Vibrionales > Vibrionaceae > Photobacterium > Photobacterium sp. GB-50. The sequence goes on along the minus strand of NZ_PYNX01000011.1, from coordinate 53,497 downwards.
GAGAGGAGTTATCCCTAATTTGAGGTTTAGTTAGGAAAATATCACGATCTGATCGAATCTTTGTTTACCGATCACGTCTACTATGAAAAAATCACTATTAATAGATATTTATACTTGAGGTCGTCCAGTGATTGATGGCGATGGATACCGCCCTAATGTAGGGATCGTTATCTGCAATAGCCATGGCCAGGTATTTTGGGCTCGACGATATGGACAACATTCTTGGCAGTTTCCGCAAGGTGGTATTGATGATGGTGAAACACCAGAGCAAGCCATGTTCCGTGAATTGTACGAAGAAGTAGGATTAACCAAAAAAGATGTCAGGATAATTGCGTCAAGCCGTCATTGGCTACGTTATAAATTACCTAAACGTTTAGTGCGGTGGGATTCGAAACCTGTTTGTATCGGGCAGAAACAGAAATGGTTTTTGTTGAGCTTGGAGTGCGATGAGTCCAAGGTCAATATGCAGCGAGGTGCTACTCCTGAATTTGATGGGTGGCGATGGGTAAGTTATTGGTATCCAGTCCGACAGGTCGTTTCGTTTAAGCGTGATGTTTACCGTCGCGCACTGAAAGAATTTGCACCTGTAGCCATGCCTTTTAAAGAATGGAAAGAGCGAAAATTCAAGCGTAATAATAAAAAGTAAATAAGGTAATACAGTAATATAGAGGTTATTGGCAATATAGAAGGATAATAAGGCTCGTTATGCTGACACAGCTTAGAGATATAGTTGACAAGGTTGTCAGCGCCCAGACCTTGATTGAAGCGCTAGATCAATTAGTGATGAGCACTTGTCAGGTCATGAAAACAGACTGTTGTTCGGTCTATATTGCTAATCATGAGCGTCAGCTTTATACATTGATGGCAACGCAAGGGCTGCATAAATCGCAGCGGCGTGTAAGTTTACGCTTTAATCAAGGTCTAGTTGGCCTTGTGGGGCGTAGTGCTGAGCTTGTTAATGTTGCTGATGCTCGTGTACACCCCCATTTCAAACATCTCCCGGGGATCGGAGAAGAATCCTTTCGATCTTTTTTTGGGACTCCTATCATTCATCAGCGCCAAGTTCTTGGTGTTCTTGTTATACAGCAACGAGAAAAGCGGGAATTTAATGAAAGTGAAGAATCTTTCTTAGTTACCCTTGCCGCTCAATTATCAGGTATTTTGGCTCACGCGAAAGCACAAGGAATGTGGTTTGAGCAAGGGAATAAATTACACCTTACTGGATCTGCGGCTTCTGCTGGTGTTGCTGTTGCTAAAGCATGGTGGGACGATACCCAACCGCTATTAGAGCATGTTGCTCCCACGTCTTGCCTTGATGTGAATTTTGAGCAAGAACGTTTAGCTATTGCGATAGAAGCGGCCAGTACAGAGTTTCGACGTTTACGCAAACGTTTTGATAGTGAACTGCAAAAAGAAACCCTCGCCATTTTTGATTTATTCAGTCATTTACTCAATGATCCTATGCTGCGCAAAGATCTGAAAGCCCGGGTTGCTTGTGGTGATCAGGCTGAATGGGCAGTGCGTCAAGTGGTCGAATCTTATTCCGCTCGTTTTGCGAATATGAAAGATCAATACCTTAAAGAGCGTGCACAAGATATTCGCGAGTTAGGCCAGCGCTTATTGTTCTTTTTACGTGATGAAGAAGTCGATGAGTTGCAGTGGGATGAACCTGTGGTGCTATTAACTCGAGAGTTAACCGCAGCAATGCTTGCAACAGTCCCTTTAGGAAAGTTAGCTGCGGTTGTTGCTCAAGAAGGTGCCGCTAACTCACATGCTGCTATTTTGTCTAGAGCACTCGGTATCCCTGCTATTATGGGGGTCGACTTTGTTCCTCATATGGTACATAACAATTTAGTTATTGTTGATGGTTATCGTGGTGACTTTCTTGTTAACCCTAATCGTCATGTATTAATTGAGTATCGTCGTTTATTGCGGGAAGAGCATGAACTAGCCAAAACCGTTGAAGGTGATCAGGATAAAGAAGCCTATACCAAAGATAATCAACGGATCATGGTGCACTTAAATGCGGGTTTAAGTGCCGATACCAGTATTGCGATTAATAAAGGGGTCGACGGGGTCGGCTTATATCGCACTGAAGTGCCTTTTTTACTGCAACGTAGCTTCCCTTCAGAAGATGAACAAATTAACCAATATCGTTCTATTTTGCAGACCTATCCCGAGCAAACCGTTGTGATGCGAACGCTCGATATTGGAGGCGATAAGCCGTTACCGTATTTAACGATAGAGGAAGACAATCCTTTTTTGGGTTGGCGTGGGATCCGTTTTACCTTAGATCATCCCGAGATTTTTTTAATTCAAGTCAGAGCGATGTTACGTGCCAGTATTGGCTTGAATAATATGGACATCTTGCTCCCTATGATCTCAGGGATCGCTGAGCTTGATGAAGCCAAAATATTAATTGAGCGCGCCTATCAGGAAGTGTCAGCTCAATATGATGGTGAATTAAGAAAACCTCGCTTAGGTATCATGATTGAAGTACCGTCAATGCTTTATCAGCTCCATGCGTTAGCCGATAAAGTTGATTTTATTTCAGTGGGTAGTAATGATTTAACTCAATATTTGCTTGCCGTAGATCGTAATAACTCTCGGGTCGCCAGTGTTTATGATGCGCTTCATCCTGCTGTTTTAAATGCGTTAAAACATATTATCGATAGTGCAGAGCGGTACCAAATTCCAGTTTGCGTTTGTGGTGAATTAGCAGGAGATCCGATAGGTGCAATTTTATTAGTCGGAATGGGGTATCGATCATTGAGTATGAATACCCGTAATGTAGCCAAAATAAAATATATATTACGTCATGTGTCAGCACTTGATATGACGCAATTGGCGGATGATGTTCTCGCGGTACATTTATCTTGTGAAGTAAGAGAGAGAACAACGTTATTTGTCGAGCAGCATGGTTTAGGTGGGTTTATCCGCGCGGGTAAGTAGAACACTTTTTTATATTGGTTACGTATTATGTATGAAACAACACTTTGGCTATTTAGCATGTGTTTGCTATTGGGATCTGTCGTCGGATTATTGGCTGGTTTATTAGGCATTGGTGGAGGCTTATTGGTTGTACCTGCTCTAGTTTGGTTATTACCGAAAGCCGGCATTGCATCGCATCTTGTGATGCATATTGCGTTAGCGACCTCACTTGCCAGTATTGTTATGACGTCAATGGCCTCAGCCCGTAATCACTTTAAGCTTGGAAATATTGATTTTTCAGTGGTGAAAATATTAGCGCCAGGGATCATTGTTGGTGGATTGGGAGGGAGTGTTGTTGCTGAGATCATCCCTTCACATTACTTACCTAAAATTTTTGCTGTCATCGTATTATGCTTAGCAATTCAGATGTTGCTCTCAATGAAAGTGATAAACAAGAAGCCTCTGCCAAACTCACTCGCATGTATATCAAGTGGTGGCATCATTGGTTTGATCTCAAGTCTTGCTGGCATTGGTGGCGGATCATTAACAGTACCGTATTTAAGTTATTATGGTATTGAGATGCGACGTGCCATCGGTACCTCTTCGCTCGTTGGTTTCTTAATTGCTGTTTCTGGAATGATTGGCTTTATTTACGCAGGTGTTGGCAGTGAAGCGTTACCAGCGTTTAGTGCAGGTTATGTATATCTACCAGCTTTATTCGGTATTGCTGCAACATCGATGATCGCAACTCGTTACGGCGCGGCGTTAGTGAGTCGACTACCGACCCCGACACTGAAAAAGCTATTTGCGGTGTTATTGTTATTGATCAGTATAAAAATGTTTTTAAGTTAACAGTAAGGCCAACAGGCTTCTGATAGAATAACAATCACTAATTTTCGCGCCTAGCTTTTGCTGGGCGTATTCAATTTACGAGTAGGACTATGAAACAATATTTAGCCTTATGCCAACGCATTGTTGATGACGGTGTATGGATTGAAAATGAACGTACAGGTAAGCGTTGTTTAACGGTTATCAATGCTGATCTGACTTATGATGTTGCTAATAATCAGTTTCCGTTGATCACTACTCGTAAAAGTTTCTGGAAAGCAGCAATCGCAGAGCTTCTCGGTTACTTACGTGGATATGATAATGCCGCGCAATTTCGTGCGATTGGTTGTAACACTTGGAATGCTAATGCCAATGATAACCAAGCATGGCTGAACAATCCTCATCGTAAAGGTGAAGATGACATGGGGCGTGTTTATGGTGTTCAAGGTCGTCGTTGGCAAAAATCAGACGGTACGCCAATTGATCAATTAAAGATGATTGTCGATGATTTAACCAAAGGTATTGATAATCGCGGTGAAATATTAACGTTTTATAACCCAGGTGAGTTTGATATGGGGTGTCTGCGTCCTTGTATGCATACACATACATTTTCACTACTGGGTGATACGTTATATTTAACGAGCTATCAACGCTCATGTGATGTACCGCTAGGGTTAAACTTCAACCAAGTACAAGTGTTTACCTTGCTAGCGTTAATGGCGCAAATAACAGGTAATAAAGCGGGTCAGGCTTACCACAAAATTATCAACGCACATATCTACGAAGATCAACTAGAGCTTATGCGTGATGTGCAATTAAAGCGTACTCCATTTTCTTCACCACAACTTAAAATCAACCCGAAGATCAAATCATTAGAAGATTTAGAAACATGGGTAACGCTAGATGATTTTGACGTGGTGGGTTATGAGCATCACGATCCGATTCAATACCCATTCTCTGTTTGAACTCATAAAAACATATATGAAAAAGTAAATATAATCAAAGTGATAAGAAATAAATAAAAAGCCCAGCATAAGCTGGGCTTTTTTGTTGCGCAGTATTAATTAAGCAGTTAATGCTAAAATTGTACCTGGGATAGCAATGAATATTAAGACAAGGTAACCTGCGACAGCTACTTTGTTTTTAGTTGCTAAGTCACTTAAGAAGAATGCGCACTTTAACGGAATTTCACGTAAGAATGGAACACCGTAAATCAGTACTGTTGCCATTACATTGAAACATAAGTGTACCAGTGCAATCTGTAATGCAAATACTGCGTTATCACCTGATACTGCTGTTGCTGCTAATAGTGCAGTAATACATGTACCGATGTTTGCACCAAGCGTGAATGGGTATACATCACGTACTTTTAATACACCTGTACCTACTAGCGGTACCATCAAACTTGTTGTTGTTGATGACGATTGCACTAAAATCGTTACTGCTGTACCTGACGCAATACCATGCAGTGGGCCTCGACCTATTGCACTTTTTAGAATATCACGAGCACGACCAACCATTAGGCTACGCATTAGCTTACCCATAACCGTAATCGCGAAGAAGATTAATGCGATACCAATGAAGCTAAGCGCGACACCACCCATAGAACCAAATGCTTCTAGAGGACCTTTTACTAGCTCTACTGCAGGTTTAGTTAATGGCTTCATAAAGTCCATTCCTTTCATGCTCATATCGCCAGCATTTAAGAATGGAGACACTAACCAACTAGACATTTTATCTAGCAGACCAAACATCATCTCTAGTGGCAAGAAAATTGCTACAGCTAGTAGGTTGAAGAAATCATGGACGGTTGCACTGGCAAAAGCACGACGGAATTCATCCTTACAACGCGCATGTCCTAAGCTCACTAACGTATTAGTTAGTGTAGTACCAATATTTGCACCCATTACCATTGGGATTGCTGTTTCAACAGGCAAACCACCGGCAACAAGACCAACAATGATTGACGTTACCGTACTTGATGACTGAATTAATGCTGTTGCGATTAAGCCAATCATGAGTCCTGCTACAGGGTGAGAGGCAAATTCGAATAAGGTTTTAGCTTGTTCGCCAACAGACCATTTAAAACCGCTGCTGATCATGGATACAGCAACAAGTAAAAGATAAAGCATGAACGCTAGGTTGGCCCAGCGGACCCAACGCATAGAGCTGAACTTAGATACAGCAGTAGTGGCTTGGGTTGTCATAATCATTTCTCCATGACAATAGTATGTCGTTTTGGTGTCATTTGGTTGAAATCTGTGTGGATAGTAGATGGCTTTTATTTCAGAAATATTACACTGATTGTCACAAACATAATTTGTCGCTTTTTTGTGATGGCAAGCGATTAACTGGCACTATTTTATTTTTGTTTTTATATGATTAACTATCTGTTATATATAGATTATTAAGAGGCTTTTGGTGAAAAAGGAAATTTAAGTTTTTTTTTTATATGGTATATCGAAAGGTTGTCTTTTTTTACGATAAGTCGTAAAAATCGGTCAATTATGACAGTTTGCCTATATTTAATAGGGAAGCACATGACAGGGAAATGCGCGCTAATGTCAAAGGTTCGTTAATACAGCACGGTTATTATATTGTTATAGCTCTAATTATTCGGTATTTCCGAGTTATTGTATCTAAACAAACGATTTCACAAGTGCTGAGAATGACGTTTACACTGCATTTAATTGATTAATTCATATTGTTTTATAGGAGTGACGGTCGATGACCGATGCTATTCGTAAGTTTCTTAAATTAGAATCAGCTGGTGGAATTGTGCTGATTATTGCTGCGCTTATTGCGATGATCATTGCTAATTCACCGCTAGCATCAGTGTATACCTATACATTGCACAGTTATGTTGCTGGCTTATCTGTTTCTCATTGGATCAATGATGGTTTAATGGCTGTTTTCTTTTTGCTTATTGGCTTAGAAGTAAAGCGTGAGCTAATTGAAGGAGCACTAAATACTAAAGAGAAAGCGATTTTCCCTGCTATTGCGGCAGTGGGCGGTATGGTTGCACCTGCATTAATTTATGTTGCGTTTAACTATAATGATCCAATGGCTATTAAAGGTTGGGCAATCCCTGCTGCGACAGATATCGCATTTGCATTAGGTGTGATGGCACTACTGGGTAATCGTGTACCGGTAAGCTTGAAAGTATTCTTGCTTGCACTTGCGATTATTGATGATTTAGGTGTGATTATCATTATCGCGCTGTTCTATAGCTCTGATCTATCAACGGTTGCTCTTGCGGTTGCTTTTGTTGCTACTGCGACCTTGTTCATCATGAATGCGAAGAATGTTACTAAGCTTTCTTGGTACTTAATTGTCGGTGCTATTTTGTGGTTCAGTGTATTGCAATCAGGCGTTCACGCTACGTTAGCTGGTGTTATCCTTGGTTTTACTATTCCACTAACGGGCAAAGATGGTCGTTCAGATAAACACTCACCATTGAAGCATTTAGAGCATGTACTACACCCGTATGTTGCTTTCTTGATTCTGCCTATCTTTGCTTTCGCTAATGCAGGGATCTCATTAGATGGCGTGTCTTTAGAAAGTTTGTCAGCAATGTTACCTGCAGGTATCGCAGCAGGTCTGTTTATTGGTAAACCATTAGGTATCTTTACTGCATGTATTATCGCTGTGAAATGTGGTTTTGCGAAATTACCTGATGATATTAACTTTAAGCATATTTTTGCGGTATCGGTACTGTGTGGTATCGGCTTTACGATGTCGATTTTCATCTCATCATTAGCATTTGTTGGGGCAGGTGAAAGTTTTGCAACTTACTCACGATTAGGAATATTGTTAGGCTCAACAGTAGCGGCAGTTGTGGGTTACGTGTTACTGAGTCGCTCTCTTCCAAAGGAAGCACAAAAAGTAGAGGCGTAATATGTATAAATACCTATTAGCTATACTGTTTTCAACTTTCGCAACCTCAAGTGTTGCAGCTATGAACTATCAACAATGTACAACGGCTGATAGAACTGAGGTTTGTCAGGCTTATTTGCAAGGTTTAAATGATGGGAAAGAAGAGGTAAAAAAAGTAATCACCTCTAAATCATCTTTCCAAGATCGAGCACTTGAGCAGCGAAGCGGTGAGCTATATCGCAATCTTGAACGATTTAATCGTCAACCTGCGAGTTAATAGGTTTCTATTACGCGCTTATTAGAAATAATAAGATAAAGATTGAAGACCCCAGTGGCACTGCGTAAGCTTTGTCGTTGGGGTTTTTTTATGGGTTGGTAAGGGTATGTCTCACTTAAACTATAATCACTTATATTATTTTTGGATGGTGTGTAAACAAGGATCTGTGACCAAAGCAGCGGATGCTTTATTTTTGGCACCACAGACAGTTACTGGGCAGATCCGTGCTTTAGAAGATCGTTTAAAAGGGCGATTAACTAAGCGCGTAGGGCGTCAGATTGAGCCAACTGAATTAGGACAAATGGTGTTTAAGTATGCCGATAAAATGTTTGATTTAAGTTATCAAATGCTAGATCGGATCAACTATACCCAGCGAGATAATCAGCTTTTTGAAGTAGGGGTTGCTGATGCGTTGTCTAAACGGTTAGTTAGCCAAGTGTTATTAGAAGGCATGCCTGATGATCAGCGAATTCATTTTAGCTGTTTTGAATCAACCCATGAGATGTTGTTAGAACAATTATCCCAGCATAAGCTCGATATGATCCTTTCTGATTGCCCCGTAGATTCAACCCAAAGCCCTGGTTTATACAGCAAGAAATTAGGGGAGTCTGGAATGAGCTTTTTCTGCTCAGATAAACTATCAGAATCGACGTTTCCCGCATGTATTGAAGATTATAAATTGTTAGTGCCAAGCCGCCGCTCTGCGATGGGGAGAAAACTGCACCAATGGTTTGATCAACAAGGGATCACACCTAATATTTTAGGTGAATTTGATGATTCAGCTCTGATGAAAGCGTTTTCATCTTATCAACAATCTATGTTTATTGCTCCCTCTAATTATGCTGATGAGTTAAAGGAATCGTGCCAAGTGCATGAGGTTAAACGAGTGAGTGATATTTCAGAAGAGTATTATGTGATTTTTGCGGAACGGATGATTATGCATCCATCGGTCACGCGTATCTGTGAGGCGGATTTTAGTCGGTTATTTGTTTAAGTAGCCTCATACCCATTTATGAGGCTACTAAAGTTGCAGGCTGATGGATAGCGCGCTTATGAGGGGCTTATTTATCAGCTATCAGAAAGCGTGTCTGTTTCTTCTTTGGTGTTTTTATCATTTTTTCCTTTGGGTGTAGAGATCCCTGCTGTTAGATTGTAGCGCATCGCTTCTTCGAAGGACCAATCAACAAGTGTCAAGTCTTCACGCTTAACCAAGGTTGTCACTCCAGCAATTTGATAGCTTAGTGGGAATAATACAGGAACCCAATCCCCCTCAGGGAGCGCATTAGCGAGCGGTTCTGGCATGTCGTCAGACATAATAAAGCCGATTACATAACTATCATTGGCTTGATGCACTAAAACCGTCTGCTGCCCTTTATTTTTATTATCGCTGCTGATGAGTGAGGCAATGTCATTGATGCTGCTGTATACCGTTTTAAAGAACGGAAAACGCATTAATTGTCGAATAATGAAATCATACAGCCAAGCAATAGGGCTAACAGAGAAAAGAAGACCAGCAATAAATAATAAAGTCAGGATCAATAAAAATCCTGCGCCTTTGAATAACTCAGTTATATGGAATAAACCAAATAAAAAGTTACCGACTTTGTCTAATGACTCAAATAATGACCAAAATAGCCATATGCTCAAGACTAAAGGTAGGACGTTGAGCAAACCTCGTAACAACGTTTTTTTCATGTTTTGCTCTTAATGAAGATAAGAATGAGAAGACAGTGTGCCACAAAAATAGCAGCTGAGAGTCAGAGGAATATAAATTTCAGGTATAAAAAAACCGACTCGAGGTCGGTTTTTTTAAATCTAAACTCAAAAATTAAAAATTAAAGAGCTTTGATTTTAGCAGCTAGACGAGCTTTATGACGTGCAGCTTTGTTTTTGTGGATCAGGCCTTTAGTAGCCATGCGATCCATAACAGGTTGCATTTCAGCGAAAGCTTGTGTTGCAGCTTCTTTATTACCAGCTTCAATAGCGATAATTACTTTCTTGAAGAAAGTGCGCATCATAGAACGACGGCTAGCGTTGTGCTGGCGACGTTTTTCTGAAGTTAGTGCACGTTTCTTAGCAGATTTGATATTTGCCAAGGGTGTAACTCCCAAATCTTGGTACGGTGACAATTTAAGGCCGAGGACTATGCCTTGGTTCTTTGTAATTGTCAAATGATTTGTGCGAATAACCGCCAGACCAATCAAGTTGGCACTTGCGGATTAACACGGTTAATATGGCGGCAGATTTTACCAGTATTTGGAATCAGAAGTCACCTTTCTGAGTCATCTTTTATGAGGTTTTTTTGTGAGTAAGCGTCTTTTACGCTCTGGAATGATAGTTAGCGCCATGACTTTGGTCTCTCGCGTACTCGGTTTAGTCCGAGATGTGGTGGTTGCTAACCTTATGGGAGCAGGGGCTGCGGCCGATGTTTTTTTCTTTGCAAATAAAATTCCCAACTTTTTACGTCGCCTTTTTGCCGAAGGGGCTTTTTCGCAAGCATTTGTACCTGTATTGACTGAATATCATGCGGCAGGCGATGTTGATCGAACACGAGAGTTGATTGCAAAAGCGGCAGGAACGCTAGGCGGCATTGTAACGATAGTGACATTGTTTGGGGTGTTAGGCTCCGGCGCTGTGACGGCGTTATTCGGATTTGGTTGGTTCTGGGATTGGCTACATGGCGGGGCTGATGCGGAAAAATTTGAACTAGCGAGTTTACTGCTAAAAATTACTTTCCCGTATTTGTGGTTTATTACTTTTGTTGCATTATCTGGCGCGATATTAAATACGTTAGGTAAATTTGCGATATCGTCATTTACCCCTGTTTTTTTAAACATCTCTATTATTGGTTGTGCGTGGTTTGTTTCTCCACATCTGGCTCAACCAGAGATTGGTTTAGCTATCGGTGTTTTCGTTGGTGGCTTAGTGCAGTTTAGCTTCCAATTGCCATTTTTGTATCGCGAAGGATATTTAGTTCGCCCTAAATGGGGTTGGAATGATCCGGGTGTGACAAAAATTCGCAAACTGATGTTGCCAGCGCTGTTTGGTGTTTCTGTTACCCAAATTAACTTATTGCTTGATACCTTCATTGCTAGTTTCTTAATGACGGGCTCAATCAGTTGGTTGTATTACTCTGATCGTTTATTAGAATTTCCTCTGGGTTTATTTGGTATTGCAATAGCGACGGTAATATTACCCGCGCTTTCACGTAAACACGTTGATAAATCGCCAGAACAATTTGCCCAGACAATGGACTGGGGCGTAAGAATGGTGCTACTGCTTGGTATTCCAGCCATGCTGGGGATGGTCACACTGGCTAAACCAATGTTGATGGTAATGTTTATGCGTGGGGAATTTAGCGTTTATGATGTAAACCAAACCGCAGCATCGCTATGGGTTGTATCTGCCGGTTTATTAAATTACATGCTAATAAAAATCTTCGCGCCGGGTTATTACGCACGACAAGATACAAAAACACCGGTGAAAATTGGCATTATTGCGATGGTGAGCAATATGGTGTTTAACGGTATATTTGCACCATTTTATGGTTATGTTGGTTTATCTATCGCTAGTGTATTATCGGCATTTTTAAATGCTGCATTACTATATCGTGGGCTGCATGTTGGCAATATTTATCGCATTAGCCGTCAAACGTTATTTTTTGTTCTGCGACTTGCTGTGGCTGGTGTTTTAATGGTGGCAAGCTTGTTATGGTTAAGCCCTACAATTGAACAGTGGTTGGGTTTTCATTTGCTCGAACGTGTCGGCTGGTTGTTTGGTTTAATTGCAATAGGCATTGGTGTTTATCTAATAATTGCGATGATTTTAGGCATTCGCCCACGACATCTGCGTACAGATAGCTGATTGAAAGCGTTGAGTAGTATATAATCCGCCAGCTTTATTGTAGAAAGAGAACATTTTTCGCAGCAATAGCGGCGGAGTTATTAGCTTAAAGGCGGATTTTAATTGGTTGCATCTTTTTGCGTGTAAACATTGATGAGTGGTAAGTAACAGAGCACATGGAATTAATTCGAGGTATACATAATATTCAACCCCAGCATCATGGCTGTGTGTTGACTATCGGCAACTTTGATGGTGTTCATTTAGGGCATCAAGCATTGCTACGTCAAGTGGTAGCTAAAGCCCATGCGATGCAACTTTCCGCAACGGTAATGACATTTGAGCCTCAGCCGTTAGAATTGTTTGCAGGAGATAAAGCGCCAGCACGCTTAACCCGTTTTAGAGATAAATATTTACAGCTAAAAAAGGTCGGTATCGATCGTTTATTGTGCGTAAATTTTAATCATCATTTTGCTACCATGAGTGCTGAAGATTTCGTTGAGTGCTTGTTGGTTAAGCAATTGGGTGTTAAGTTTCTTGTTATTGGCGATGATTTTCGCTTTGGACAAGGTCGTAGTGGCAGTTTTGATATGTTAGTTGCCGCTGGTCTAAAACATGGCTTTGAGGTGGTAAGTACCCAAAGCTTTTGTGTTTCGGAGCAGCGTGTAAGCAGCACAGCCATTCGTCAAGCACTGGCAAATAACGAACTTGAACAAGCGGAGATGATGCTTGGTCGGCCTTACAGTATTCGCGGACGTGTCTCACACGGACGCAAGCTCGGTCGAACTATTAATTTCCCTACCGCCAATATACCTTTAAAGCGACGTGTAGCGCCGGTAGCTGGTGTTTATGCTGTTGAAGTGTATGGTGCAGATAGTCGCCCTGTGATGGGGGTGGCTAATGTTGGTCATCGACCAACCGTAAAAGGTGTACGCCAACAACTTGAAGTACACTTATTTGATTTTAATGCTGATCTCTACGGACATCAGCTAGAAGTCGTGTTACGCCATAAATTGCGTGACGAAAAGAAATTTGAATCCTTCGATGCGCTTAAACGCCAAATCGAGCGAGATGCTCAAACAGCACGGGTGTGGCTGTCTGAGCGTAATAATGTCCAACTTCGCCCAAGTAACGGAATCTAGAATCAATGAGCGACTATAAAGATACCCTGAACCTGCCTGAAACAGGGTTTCCGATGCGAGGCAACCTAGCTCAGCGTGAGCCTGCAATGCTTAAGCGTTGGTATGATGAAGATCTTTACGGTGAAATCCGTAAAGCAAAGAAAGGTAAAAAATCTTTCGTATTACACGATGGCCCTCCATACGCTAACGGTGATATTCACATTGGTCACGCACTAAACAAGATTCTTAAAGACATTATTATTAAGTCAAAGACTCTGTCTGGTTTTGACTCACCGTATATCCCTGGTTGGGACTGTCATGGTCTACCTATCGAATTGATGGTAGAGAAAAAAGTGGGTAAGCCGGGTCAAAAAGTGACAGCAGCTGAATTCCGTGAAAAGTGTCGTGAATATGCTGCAGGTCAAGTTAATGGTCAAAAAGAAAGTTTCATTCGTTTAGGTGTACTAGGTGAATGGGACAAGCCTTACCGCACAATGGACTTTGATACCGAAGCCAACATTATTCGTGCATTAGGTAAAATTGCAGATAACGATCACTTGTTGAAGGGGTTTAAACCTGTTCACTGGTGTACTGACTGTGGTTCAGCACTGGCTGAAGCTGAAGTTGAATACCAAGATAAAGTATCTCTATCTATCGATGTGAAATTTAAAGCGGTAGATGAAGCGGCTGTATTAGCTAAATTTGGTTGTGTGGCTGATCAAGGTCAAGGCGATGTATCGATTGTTATTTGGACAACAACGCCTTGGACAATGCCTGCTAACCGCGCAGTAGCTGTAAGTGCTGATCTTGAGTACGCATTAGTACAAACACCAGTTACAGAAGCACATCCTCAGCCGCAACGTTTAATCGTAGCGGCAGAGCTTGTAAAAGATGTAATGGGTCGTGTTGGTTTTGAAGAATCAGAAATCCTGGGTTTCTGTAAAGGTGAAGAGCTTGAGCTACTTCGCTTTAACCATCCATTCTACAGCTTTGATGTGCCAGTTATCTTAGGCGATCACGTAACGACTGAATCAGGTACAGGTTGTGTACATACCGCTCCTGGTCACGGTCAAGAAGACTTCGTGGTAGGTCAAAAATACAATCTTGAAATTGCAAACCCTGTGGGCAGTAATGGTGTTTACCTACCAGATACTGAGATCTTTGCTGGTCAACACGTATTTAAAGCAAATGAAGCTGTTGTTGAAGTACTACGTGAGCACGGCTCACTATTGAATTTCTCAAAAATCACACACAGCTACCCACACTGCTGGCGTCATAAAACGCCAATTATCTTCCGTGCTACGCCGCAATGGTTCATTTCTATGGACAAAGCAGGTCTACGTACGAAAGCATTGGGCGAAATCAAAAATGTTCAATGGATGCCTGAGTGGGGTCAAAGCCGTATTGAAGGTATGATCGAAGGTCGTCCTGAGTGGTGTATCTCGCGCCAGCGTACGTGGGGCGTGCCAATTGCACTATTTATCCATAAAGAAACGCAAGAACTTCACCCTCAAACCTCTGAGCTAATTGAAAAAGTAGCACAGCTTGTTGAGCAAAAAGGCATTCAAGCTTGGTGGGATCTAGAACTGACTGATGTAATGAGCGCAGAAGATGCCGCAAATTACGAAAAAGTACTCGATACACTAGACGTATGGTTTGACTCAGGTGTTACGCATTTCTCAGTGGTTGATAGCCGTCCAGAATTTAACGGTCATTCAGCGGATCTTTACCTTGAAGGTTCAGACCAACACCGCGGTTGGTTCCAGTCTTCATTGATTTCATCGGTAGCGATGAAAGATAAAGCACCGTACAAGCAAGTGTTAACTCACGGCTTCGTGGTTGATGGTCAAGGCCGTAAGATGTCTAAATCTATCGGTAATGTCGTTGCACCAAAAGATGTCACGAATAAGCTTGGTGCTGATATTTTACGTCTATGGGTTGCTTCGACTGATTACACTGGCGAAGTAGCTGTATCTGATGAGATCTTAAAGCGCTCTGCCGATGCTTACCGTCGTATTCGTAACACGGCACGTTTCTTCTTAGCTAATTTAAGCGGTTTCAACCCTGAAACTGACTGTGTTCCAGCTGAAGAAATGGTAGCTCTTGATCGTTGGGCTGTTGGTCGTGCAATGGCAGCTCAAGAAGAAATTATCAAAGATTACGAAGATTACAACCTACACGCAGTAACACAACGCTTAATGCAGTTCTGTTCTATTGAGATGGGTTCATTCTACTTAGATGTAATCAAAGATCGTCAATACACAGCAAAACGTGGAAGCCATGCTCAACGTAGCTGTCAGACTGCGCTTTACTACATTGTAGAGGCATTAGTTCGTTGGATGGCACCTATCATGTCATTCACAGCAGATGAAATTTGGAACGAAATGCCAGGTCAGCGTGACAAGTTCGTGTTTACTGGTGAGTGGTTCGATGGTCTATTTGGTCTTGCTGATAACGAAGAGCTAAGCAATGAATTCTGGGCTGAAATCCAACAAGTTCGTGGCGCGGTGAACAAGTTACTTGAAACGGCGCGTAGTGAAAAAGTGATCGGTGGCTCACTACAGGCTGAGGTTATTCTTTCTGCTAATGCTAAATTGGCTGAGAAGCTGAATAAGTTAGAAGACGAACTACGTTTTGTTCTATTAACATCTAAAGCTCAAGTTGTTGTTGCTGATAGTAAGCCTGAAAATGCGCAAGAAACCGATATTGAAGGTTTATTCGTAACGGTTAAAGCATCTGAAGCAGCGAAGTGTGAGCGTTGTTGGCACCATGTTGCTGATGTTGGCACAATTGCAGGTCATGAAGAAATTTGTGGTCGCTGTGCAACTAACATCGATGGCGAAGGCGAAAAGAGAAAGTTTGCATAATGACAAGTACAGCACTGAAGCAATCGCTAACAGTTAAACAATCTGGCATCCGTTGGCTATGGTTAGCGGTTCTGGTATTTATCATCGATAATGGTACCAAACTGTTAGTGATGGACACGATGGGCTATGGCTGGCCAAATCGGATCGAAGTACTGCCGTTTTTTAATTTACTTTATGTGCACAATACCGGTGCAGCGTTTAGTTTTTTAAGTGACGCAAGTGGTTGGCAGCGTTGGTTATTTGCAGCTATTGCCTTTGGTGTTTGTGGCTTATTAATGTACTGGATGCGTCGTACACCTGCGACAAATAAAATCGCTAATATTGCTTATGCATTAATTATTGGTGGCGCATTAGGTAACTTATTTGATCGTATCTATCATGGTTTTGTGGTTGATTTTCTAGACCTTTACTATGGTAGCTACCATTGGCCTGCATTTAATATTGCTGATAGTGCAATATGTGTCGGTGCGGCTTTGTTGATACTTGATGGTTTTAAATCAGACAAGCAAGCTAAGTCGTAATTAGTTACCTTTAACTGGTATTAATAACACGTCAAGATTAAACGCAGTTCATTTTATGAGCTGCGTTTTTTTATCTGTGCATATTGACGTCTTATTCTTGATTTAACAAATCAAGTGGTACAAATGTAAAACCTTAGTGCCTGTCCGTTGATACGCACGATGGTTTATTGTTAAATGGGAACATTAAAATAAAATGAGCGACTTGTTGTTAGATCAATAAGCGATCATACAAAAGGATGTGCTATGTCGGTGATTAAAGATAACAGCGAAGTGCTGATGCATTTTGCCATTAAACTTGATGATGGATCGGTTGCTGAATCTACTTATGCCGCAGGTAAGCCTGCAATGTTTCGCATGGGAGATGGCAGTTTAACTGACAATTTTGAAAAGTGTTTATTAGGGTTAACTATTGGTGAAAAAGGTACATTTGAACTATCACCAGAAGATGCATTTGGTTTACCTAACCCCGATAATATCCACCATCTTGATTTAGCTAAATTTGGTGCTGATGCTCCTGCTGAAGTGGGCAACATTATCGCCTTTGCAGGTCCCGATGGACATGATATTCCCGGAATAATTACAGCCGTTGTGGGTGACTCTGTTACTGTTGATTTCAATCATCCACTTGCAGGGCAAGCTGTCACCTTTGAGGTGGAGGTTGTCTCCATTGAAAGTTAAGAGCAATTGTTGATGAAAATCTTACTCGCAAACCCACGAGGTTTTTGTGCTGGTGTTGATCGTGCGATCAGCATTGTCGAGCGTGCGTTGGAAATGTACCAACCGCCTATTTATGTTCGCCACGAAGTCGTACATAACCGTTTTGTTGTTGAAGGGCTAAAGCAGCGAGGGGCGATTTTTGTTGAAGAGCTTAGCGAAGTGCCTGATGACAATATCGTTATATTTTCAGCTCACGGTGTCTCTCAAGCGGTGCGTAATGAATCTAAGCAACGTCAATTAACCGTGTTTGATGCAACGTGTCCATTGGTGACAAAGGTACATATGGAAGTGGCTCGTGCTAGTCGAAAAGCGATGGAAGTGGTGCTGATTGGACACGCAGGACATCCCGAAGTTGAAGGCACAATGGGACAATATGCTAATCAAGATGGTGGTATGTACCTTGTTGAAAAACCGGAGGATGTCGATAAGCTGACCACCATCGTTAAAGATCCAACTAATCTTCACTATGTTAGCCAGACGACATTATCTGTGGATGAAACGGCAGATGTCATTGATCGCTTGCGCCAAGTGTTTCCAAAAATCCAAGGGCCACGTAAAGATGATATTTGTTACGCGACTCAGAACCGCCAAGATGCTGTGCGTGAAATGGCTGAAACGGTTGATGTAATGATTGTGGTTGGCTCAAAAAATTCTTCCAACTCTAACCGTTTACGTGAGTTAGCTGAAAAGCTTGGAACACCGGGGTATTTAACCGACTGTGTTGAAGATATACAAGCTAGCTGGTTTGAAAATAAAACCAAGGTTGGAGTGACTGCGGGGGCTTCAGCGCCAGAAGAACTCGTTAATCAAATTATCGAGCAGATCAAAAAGTTAACAGGCTCTGAAGTGGAAGAGCTTTCAGGTCGTGAAGAAAACATGTTCTTTGAAGTACCTAAAGAGTTACAAGTAAAGAATATCTAATAGCATATTGATTTGTACAGAATAAGCCTCAGTGAAAGCTGGGGCTTTTTTATCGTCTGTAAAACCGCTACAGTATTGAGATAATTATATATTCATCAAGGGAGAAGCACGCAATGGTAAGAATTGCGATAGCCGGAGCTGCTGGCCGAATGGGGCGTCAGCTATTAAAAGCAACACAACTATCAGAAAAAGCAGAATTAGGTGCCGCGACTGAGCGTGCAGGTTCTACATTAGTAGGTGCTGATGCTGGTGAGTTAGCAGGAACGGGTGTTGCCAATGTGATCATTGTTGATGATCTTAACCAGGCTCTTGATGATTTTGATGTGTTAATTGACTTTACTGCACCTGTCGCAACATTGGCGAATATTGAGTTTTGTCAGCAACATAATAAAAAAATTGTAATTGGTACAACCGGTTTTACAGAGCAAGAGCGAGAGTTAATTGATCTTGCTGCTCGTGATATTTCTATCGTGATGGCGCCTAACTATAGTGTAGGGGTTAATCTGGTTTTCAAATTGTTAGAAAAAGCTGCCAAAGTGATGGGCGATTACTGCGATATTGAAATTATCGAAGCGCACCATCGTCATAAAGTGGATGCACCATCAGGAACAGCAATTGGGATGGGAGAAGCGATTGCGGGCGCGATGGGCAATAAATTAAGTGATGTTGCAGTTTATGCTCGAGAGGGGATCACGGGTGAGCGTACTCGTGATGAGATTGGTTTTGCTACGATTCGTGCTGGTGACATAGTAGGTGAACACACCGCCATGTTTGCAGATATCGGTGAGCGTGTGGAGATCACTCATAAAGCGACAGACAGAATGACATTTGCCAATGGTGCGGTGAGAGCGGCGGTATGGCTCAATGATAAATCGCCTGGTTTTTATACTATGGAAGATGTCTTAGGGCTTGATTCATTATAATCGAGACAAAAACCTGCTAATAAGCAGGTTTTTTTATATCTGAATAAAGTGGGAATAAATATTGTAAATACAAATAGAGATGAATTTATTCGTGTTATATCAGTATATTTTTGAGGTGGTTAAATATCGCACTGAGCTGGATTTATTTACTGTATAAAATAGATGGTTGGTTGTGTTTTTTTTGTTAGATGGTTATTTGTGTTTACTTAGTTGTCATTTTTGGCTTTTTTGATGGGTGTTTGTATTTGTTAATGGTTTGGTTTTGATTGCAAACGGTTGCGTTCTCATTTGATTTGATGTTGATACTAAAAAATACGACTAAACATGTTATTTTAGCATTTTGGATACTTAATTGTGTTGAGATAGTTATTTGTTGAATTTATTTCTGCTCTTATGTTGACAGATTGCTAACAGATCAATAGAATTTGCGCAATTTGTCAAAAATCAGTAAGACGTGGTTTTTGATATGAAAAGGAATGGGTAATTGCAAGTTTATCTGTTTTAATTGCATTTTTATTTAATTGGAGGTTGTCTTGAGCAAATCTGCGCTATTAGTCCTTGAAGATGGGACTGTGTTCCGCGGCGTGTCCATTGGAGCAGATGGTTCGGCCGTTGGTGAAGTCGTTTTTAATACTTCGATGACGGGGTATCAGGAAATTCTCACTGACCCTTCCTACTCACAACAGATCGTTACCCTTACTTATCCCCACATTGGCAATACCGGTACTAATACCGAAGACGAAGAATCCACGGCAATTCATGCACAAGGTTTGGTTATTCGTGATCTTCCTCTTATCGCTTCAAACTTCCGCTCTGAACAATCTCTTTCTGACTATCTAAAATCACAAAACATCGTTGGTATCGCTGATATCGATACTCGCAAGCTAACCCGTATTCTTCGTGAAAAAGGTGCGCAGAACGGTTGTATCGTTGCAGGTAACAATATCGATGAAGGTTTTGCACTTGAACAAGCGAAAGCGTTTCCTGGTCTGAAAGGCATGGATTTAGCGAAAGAAGTGACAACAAGCGAAACTTACAGCTGGAAGCAAGGTTCTTGGACATTAGAGAATGGTTTACCAGAAGCACAAGAAGATAAAGAACTGCCTTACCATGTAGTCGCTTATGATTTTGGTGCTAAACGTAATATTTTACGTATGTTGGTTGACCGTGGTTGTCGCTTAACAGTTGTGCCTGCACAAACGTCAGCAGAAGACGTGCTTGCGTTAAATCCAGATGGCGTATTCTTATCAAATGGTCCTGGTGACCCAGAGCCATGTACTTACGCGATTGAAGCAACCAAAACATTCCTCGATAAAAATATTCCAATCTTTGGTATTTGTTTAGGTCACCAAATTCTTGCCTTAGCAAGTGGTGCAAAAACAGTAAAAATGAAGTTTGGCCACCATGGTGCTAACCACCCTGTTAAAGATTTAGATCGTGATGTTGTGATGATCACCAGCCAGAACCACGGTTTTGCTGCTGACGAAGCAACGTTACCTGAAAATTTACGTGCGACACACAAATCCCTGTTTGATGGCTCGCTACAAGGTATTCATCGTACCGACAAGCCTGCATTCAGTTTCCAAGGCCACCCAGAAGCGAGCCCTGGTCCACATGATGCAGCACCATTATTTGATCACTTTATCGAATTAATTAAGAAACACAGCGCCTAAGCCGGGAGTAGTAAGAAATGCCAAAACGTACTGATATAAAAAGTGTACTAATTCTAGGTGCTGGACCGATCGTTATCGGTCAGGCCTGTGAGTTCGATTACTCTGGTGCACAAGCTTGTAAAGCACTTCGTGAAGAGGGTTACCGCGTTATTCTGGTAAACTCTAACCCTGCGACTATCATGACTGATCCTGAAATGGCTGATGCAACTTACATAGAGCCAATTCACTGGGAAGTGGTACGTAATATCATTGCTAAAGAGCGCCCTGATGCGGTACTACCAACCATGGGTGGTCAAACCGCACTTAACTGTGCGTTAGATCTTGAAAAATATGGCGTATTAGAAGAATTCAATGTTGAGATGATTGGTGCAACAGCGGATGCAATTGATAAAGCTGAAAACCGTTCTCGTTTTGACAAAGCAATGAAAGCCATCGGCCTTGAGTGTCCTCGTGCTGATACTGCAACAACGATGGAAGAAGCTTACAAAGTTCTCGAAATGGTTGGCTTCCCTTGTATTATTCGCCCGTCATTTACTATGGGTGGTACAGGTGGCGGTATTGCATACAACAAAGAAGAATTTGAAGAAATTTGTTCGCGCGGTATCGACCTATCACCAACCAATGAATTATTGATTGATGAATCACTGATTGGTTGGAAAGAATATGAGATGGAAGTGGTTCGTGATAAGAACGACAACTGTATCATTGTGTGTGCAATTGAAAACTTCGACCCAATGGGTATTCACACCGGTGACTCAATCACAGTCGCACCTGCGCAAACACTAACAGATAAAGAATACCAATTAATGCGTAATGCATCGCTTGCAGTACTGCGCGAAATTGGTGTTGAAACCGGTGGTTCAAACGTCCAGTTTGGTATTAACCCGAAAGATGGCCGTATGGTTATCATCGAGATGAACCCACGTGTATCTCGTTCATCGGCATTAGCATCAAAAGCAACAGGTTTCCCGATTGCAAAAATCGCGGCAAAACTGGCGATTGGTTTCACCCTTGATGAACTGATGAATGACATCACAGGCGGCGCAACACCGGCATCATTTGAACCAACTATTGATTACGTAGTAACGAAAATTCCTCGCTTTAACTTCGAGAAATTTGCTGGCGCTAACGATCGCTTAACGACACAAATGAAGTCGGTAGGTGAGGTTATGGCGATTGGCCGTAACCAACAAGAATCATTACATAAAGCACTACGTGGCCTAGAAGTTGGCGCGAACGGCTTTGATGAAATGGTTGATCTTGATGATCCAAATGCGATGAGCAAGATCCGACATGAACTGAAAGAAGCAGGTGCTGAGCGTATTTGGTACATCGGTGATGCTTTCCGTGCGGGTATGTCGGTTGACGGTATCTTCAATCTAACTAACATTGACCGTTGGTTCTTGGTTCAAATTGAAGAAATCATCAAACTTGAAGAGCAAGTGAAAGCTGGCGGTTTTGCAGGTCTTAATGCTGACGTATTACGTAAGCTTAAGCGCAAAGGTTTTGCAGATGCACGTCTTGCTAAATTATTGGGTGTTAGCGAAGGCGAAATTCGTAAACTACGTGATCAGTTTGACATTCATCCTGTCTACAAGCGTGTAGATACGTGTGCCGCTGAATTCTCATCAGATACTGCTTACATGTACTCATCATACGATGAAGAGTGTGAAGCAAATCCAACGGACAAAGACAAAATCATGGTACTGGGCGGTGGTCCAAACCGTATCGGTCAAGGTATCGAGTTTGACTACTGTTGTGTTCATGCATCACTGGCGCTACGTGAAGATGGTTATGAAACTATCATGGTTAACTGTAACCCAGAGACTGTATCAACTGACTATGACACATCAGATCGTCTGTACTTCGAACCTGTAACACTTGAAGATGTACTGGCTATCGCACGTGTTGAAAAGCCAAAAGGTGTGATTGTTCAGTATGGCGGTCAAACACCACTGAAACTCGCTCGTGCACTAGAAGCGGCAGGTGTGCCAATTATCGGTACAAGTCCAGATGCGATTGACCGCGCAGAAGATCGTGAGCGTTTCCAACAAGCCGTTGACCGTTTAGGTTTACTGCAACCAGAAAATGCAACGGTAACAACGATGGAGCAAGCGATTGAGAAGTCGCGTGACATTGGTTACCCATTAGTGGTACGTCCATCGTATGTACTTGGCGGTCGAGCAATGGAAATTGTTTACGACGAGCAAGATCTACGTCGCTACTTCAATGAAGCGGTAAGTGTTTCAAATGAATCACCTGTACTACTCGATCGTTTCTTAGATGATGCGGTGGAAGTAGACGTTGACGCGATTTGTGACGGTGAGCAAGTGGTGATTGGCGGTATCATGGAGCATATCGAGCAAGCGGGTGTTCACTCAGGTGACTCTGCATGTTCATTGCCTGCGTATACCCTAAGCCAAGAAATCCAAGATGTGATGCGTGAGCAGGTGAAGAATCTAGCGTTTGAATTAGGTGTTCGTGGATTAATGAATACCCAGTTCGCCGTAAAAGATAACGAAGTGTACCTTATCGAGGTTAACCCTCGTGCTGCACGTACCGTACCGTTCGTATCTAAAGCGACAGGTGCACCGCTGGCGAAAATTGCTGCACGTGTAATGGCTGGTCAATCACTTGAATCACAAGGCTTTACCAAGGAAATTATTCCACCGTATTATTCCGTGAAAGAAGTCGTCCTACCGTTTAACAAGTTCCCAGGTGTTGATCCACTGTTAGGCCCTGAAATGCGCTCAACAGGTGAAGTTATGGGTATCGGTAATACGTTTGCCGAAGCATTCGCTAAAGCTGAATTAGGTTGTGGTAAAGAGTACCCTGAAGGTGGTCGTGCGCTATTATCTGTTCGTGAAGGTGATAAGCAACGTGTGGTTGATTTAGCTTCTAAGCTAATTAAGCTTGGCTACCAATTAGATGCAACACACGGTACAGCAGTTATTCTTGGTGAAGCGGGTATTAACCCACGTCTAGTGAACAAAGTACATGAAGGTCGTCCTCATATTCTTGACCGTATCAAGAATAATGAATACACCTACATTGTAAATACTGCATCGGGTCGTCAAGCGATTGAAGATTCAAAAGTACTTCGTCGTGGTGCGCTAGCTGAAAAAGTTAACTACACCACAACTCTAAATGCGGGATTTGCAACATGTATGGCGCATACTGCAGATGACCGCAATACAGTGTCTTCAATTCAAGAGCTTCACGCACGTATTAAATAAGTATTACTCAGTACGAAATAAAAAGCCGAACGTTAACGTTCGGCTTTTTTATTGTTAAATACATAATCACATATAACTCATTGAAATTTTATATCATTAGTTTAATCAGTTGCTGTTCAGATTTATTAACGTAAGATACTGGCGTCGCAGCAAGCGATACATTCTTCTTGGAGATTTTAATGAACAATACCGACCATCCCCCGAGTATGAAGCTGGAAAATTAGCTTAGGTAACGGTATTAAATAGTATATTCCGTGCTGCTAGGCTCGGAGTCATGTCTCGTAACCCACTTTTTTGAAATTATTCATTTTCGACATCTCTCCTGTAATTTTCCTCTTTATTTACTTATCAATAATATGAGCTTTAAATCTATGTTTACCACAACAGCGCGACTGTATTGTTATGTGGTGCGCGAGGGTTTATTGCAAATGTTAATGTGGTGGTCGTTACCTTCTCTTTCTAGAGAGACAGCTAATCGGGAGATTCGCCATGGCGGTAATGAATTATGCAGCTTTTTCAGCAACAACCCATATTGCGCAAAAAGAGGCGTTAGCAGTACGTAATGCATTTTTAAAATATGATCTAGTTGAACAAGCGCAATTATTGGCAAAAATGCCAGTCGTAGAGGCTTTAGCTATGTTACAGGAATGCCCATTGCGGCATGTGCAAATTTTATTAGATCGTTTAGATGAATTAGAAGAGGACATACGAGCCCGCCAACTAGCCAGTGGTTTAGGGTTAATTTGCTCTGAGGTTGAACCGAGCGGGCATTATTTAGAAAATAGTGTCTTAAACCATGTTAAGGAACGCATAGGTTGGATTGTAGGGCTGGCTTTAATGGGAATTGTCTCGGGCTTAATTATCTCTCACTATGAAGATACCCTGAGTCAATTAGTCCTACTTGCGATTTATATGCCGGTGATTGCAGCTGCGGGTGGGAATGCTGGCTCGCAGGCGGCAACACTGGTTGTGCGAGCATTGGCAATGGAAGAAATACGCTCAAAAGATTGGTTATTGGTGCTTTGGAAAGAATTTAGAGTTGCGATTATTATCGCGCTGAGTCTTGCAGTAGTGATCATTGGACGGGTGATTTTTTTTAGTGGGGATGTTGTGTTACCTGCAGGAATGACACTAGACTCGATAGCATTTGCGATTGGGATAGCCATTGCTATTCAGGTGATTATTTCGACTAGTGTTGGTGGGGTTCTACCGATGCTAGCGAGATCATTAAATCTCGATCCTGCGGTATTAGTCAGCCCTGTCTTAGCTTCAATGGTCGATATCACGGGGATGGTGATTTACTTCAAGACAGTCAATTGGATGCTAGGCTTCGGTTAGTAAGATTGTTTGTATTAAAAAAGCCGCTATTGCTCGAATATTTCTAGTTGAAAGTATTTAATAGCGGCTTTTATCTCTCAGGTCTCTTATTTAGTCGTTTTTATACAGTGAGCTATAAAGTTGCTTTTCAAATTGGTAAATAGGCGGTAATGCTGCTTTTTTACCGTCATGCATATGTGGATAGTAATTTGTCACTAGCTGTACAAAGAGTAGTGGTTTACCGTTGTGGGTCTTAATCACACCTGCAAGGTTATAAGTTCCGAATAAAGAGCCACTTTTAGCAATAACCTTACCTTTTAACGGAGCATCACGAAGACTGCGACGGTACTGTAACGTGCCACTTTTACCTGATACGGGTAAATCGTTCATTAAACCTAATTTAGGGTGGTTATAAATGTAAGTGACTACTTTCATTAAATCACTTGCTGTTAAACGGTTGTTACGCGATAAGCCTGAACCATCCACCATCACGGTATCAGAAAGATCGATACCAGCTTTATCTTTTAGTATCGCCTTAATTGCTTCAATGCCATTGGTGTAACTACCGGCTTGGTGGTAATACTTTGCACCAATGGTTTTTGCAATGTTATCGGCAAATAAGTTATCAGAGCGCTTCAGCATAATATCAAGCAGCGTTGATAATGGGGCTGAGCGATGTGTTGCAATGATTTTACCGCTGACTTTATCGTTACGAAGTACCTTACCGTTTAACTTTATCCCTGCGCGCTTAAGCTCTTGTTGAATAACTGCAGTTGAATACAAGGTTGTGTTTTGTACTGCAAATTTAAGCGGTAGAGGCTGTTTACGAGGTTGGATACAGCCACTAATTTGATACATATTACGATCATTCGATGTCATTGAAAGCTGACAGTGCTGCTCTTTTTGCTGTGCTTTTGACACCACAATCGCAGAGGTTTTTACTTGAATTGGCTGGTGGCTAGGCACATTTACGCGTGTAACGTCCCCCAAAGATTTATTGCTGTATAGCGCACCTTGAACACAGTTGTGCTCTAAGCTGATACTACTTGATGGCGCACTATAGCAAGAGCCTAAAATATCCCAAGGCCAACCAATAGCACGTTCATAGCCAGTAAAATGTCCACCGTTTAAGTACAGGTTACCTTTAATCGTAGCTATGCCTTGCTGTTTTAGTTGGCGAAGTAAATTGGCAATATCGCTGCGTTTAAGTGTTGGATCGCCATTAAATTTCAAAATGACATCATTACCTTTCGTTTCAAGGTAAGTATCAAAGCGGAAGTTATTACCGAGATATAGCTTTGCGGCAAGGGCGGTGATCGTTTTTTGGGTACTTGCAGGGGCTTGTAATTCATCTGCGCGTTTATCGTATATAACTTTGTTGGTGGCTGGGTTTACAATAAGAAGCGCGACATCACTCCCTTTGGGCAGGTGTTCGATAGCTTGCTGAGGTAAGAACGCAGCAAAAGAAGAAAAGGTCGTTGCCATTAAAGCGGAGCAAAGCAATTTTTTAAACATGTGAAGGCATAATTTTGGTTAAGAGATAGGCCTTAATCATAACGTTTATATGAGAGAGGGTAAAAAAAGAGAGGAAATAAAGACTAAAACTGACACAAAAGTAATAAAAAACGCCGACCGAAGCCGACGTTTCACTATATGTTGCTTTTAATCACAAGGATTAGAAGTCGTAACGAGCACCTAGAACGAATTGGTCAGATGCTGCAACTTTACCTACTTCGTTCTTATTAAGCATGTTGAATGTGTAAGAAGCGTAAGTACGGAAGTTGCTGTTGAAGTAGTAAGTAGCATCAACTGCAGCTGCATTTGCTAGCTCATCGTATACATTGTGAGCGTTTTCATCTTTCATGAAGCCGTAAGTAGTCGTGAATACAGTTTTACCCATAGTGTACGCTGCTGCGAATTCGTAGCCTTGAGTATCTGTTACATCGCCAGTTACTAAGTTAGTACCGTCGCGACGACCGGACTTGTATAGGCCACCGAAGTATAGATCGCCCATTGTGTAAGATGCTACTGCGAAAGTTTGCTCTGAACGTGCTTTGTGAGTATTCGCGTTACCAAGTTGGTCACGTTGCTCGCCGTAACCAGCACCTAGTGCAAGACCTGTATCAGCTACTTTGTATACAGCACCTGTTGAGAAACCGTGTACGTCTGTTTTGTTACCAGCTGTATCATAATCAGCGCCAGCGAAAACGTAGTTAGCTTTGAACGTTAGATCACCAAATGTACCAGCGTATGCTAGGTTGTTAGTTGTACGGTCAGCTACTGCTAGCTTAGTACCACCAACAACAGAGCCAGCGTATGCCATGATATCAGTGAAATCAGTTAGCATACCTAGAGAGCCGTCAGCCTTACCGTAAACAATTTGACCGTATTGGTCGCTGTTTACACCAGCATACATGTAACGGTTTTCGTCATCAGAATTGTCGTCTTTGAACTCACGCTCGTAGAAACCAATACCTTGAACGCCATCTGCGATTTGTGTTTTCGCATCAATGTTTACACGTACACGTGAAATATCAGTTACTTCATTATCAGTATTTTGATTTACAAGAGCTTTGTTATATTCAGCTTGAGTTGCGAAGTCATCTCGAGATAACTGGGTTTGACCGTTTTCAGAAAGAAGAGCACGCGCTTCTACACGACCGCCGATAGCAAGAGAAGATGTATCATCTGAATAAACTTGTGCTGCTGATGCTGCGCCAGATAGAGTTGCTGCTGTTACTGCTAAAGCAATAAGGTGCTTGTTCATTACCGAATCCTTTTTTAAATTTTTATGTGTTGCATTTCTATGCCAAATGCATGCTGTTCTTTTTACTTGTGTCTACTGATTTATGTTAGTAAAAAAAACTGAAAAATACCTCATTAGTATGTCTTTTTTGTTTTTTTTAGTTTTTATTGTTAATTTAATCAGTGTGTTATGTCTATCGATAAAAGTTCTAAATTAATTTTATTTTTTAGTTGTATTTAGGTAATCAATGGAAAATGCCTGAGTGAATATTTGTATAAATATTGTTGAAGTGTGAGATTATAACTTTTCTCAATGAAAAAAAGGTGGTAGCGAGAGGCTTATTTCTTTGGTGAATGTTTTAACTATTGATTTGTTACTATGAATTATTGATATAGTATTTTTAGCATATTCATTGTTTTTGACTGTTATTAAAACGAAAAACAGATTAATGACGTAACGAGGATGATCTCTTGTCCATCTTTGTTTAATATGATAAACATCGTGACATATACACTGTTAGCTCAATCACGATTGGGCTAGCTTTTTTATTTCCTGAAATTGGCGTGCGCTATCAGGTTATTGAGGTAATTTATTTATGGAAAAAGTGCCAATGACTGTACGTGGCGAACAAAAGCTACGTAGTGAACTTGAAGTATTGTTGAAGCGTCGCCCTCTTATTTCTCAGGCGATCGCAGAAGCACGTGAGCTTGGCGACTTAAAAGAAAATGCGGAATACCATGCGGCTCGTGAAGAGCAAGGTATTTGTGAAGCGCAAATTCGTGATATTGAATACAAACTATCTGTTGCTCAAATTATTGATGTAACTACGATGCCAAATACAGGCAAAGTGATTTTTGGTACTACAATCACTTTGCTAGATTTAGATACCGAGAGTGAAGTGACTTACTGTATCGTGGGTGATGATGAAGCGAATATTAAGGAAAACTTAATTTCAGTGAATTCACCAATTGCACGTGGTTTGATCGGTAAGATGGAAGGTGATGAGGTTGCGATTACCACGCCTGGCGGTCAAAAAGAGTTTGAAATTGTAGAAGTGAAATACATCTAATAATTTTACTGATGATTATATTCATCAGAAAATATAATCACTAAAATAGGTGATATCGATTAGCAATTAATGCATTTTTTTGTATTAATAATAGATACAAAAAAGGCCGCTAGGCGGCCTTTTTTATTTACGAGGAAGCTCGATTTTACGATCTTCACTCTGGCGGTAAAGAACTAACGTTTTACCGATAACCTGCACTTTTTCAGCTTTAGTTTCGCGAACGATAGCGTCGACGATTAAAACTTTAGTTTCACGATCTTCAGTAGCAACCTTAACTTTGATCAATTCATGATGGTTAAGTGCAATTTCAATTTCAGCCAATACAGCTTCTGTTAGGCCGTTTGCACCCATAAGTACAACTGGTTTTAGATTGTGAGCAAGACCTTTTAGGAATTGCTTTTGTTTGGTGCTTAGATTCATGATGACTCTATTTTTTTGGTTATTAGGGTTGAAAACGTGACATTCTACCGCCATCTAGACTAGAAGACTAATTTGTTTGCATTATGACAGCATGAAAATTTGTAGTGTTTGAGTTGTACTGCACATTTTGATTGTACATTTTAATGAATTAGATGCGATAAAGCCTTTGGCAGACGTATACTTAACAAGTATCTCAACTCATTAGGTTAGGCATGAGTAGAAAAAAACAATCCGGCAGTTCTGGCCGCTGGCTAAAAGAGCATTTCGACGATAAATATGTTCAGGAAGCACAAAAACGTGGTTATCGTTCACGTGCTTTCTTTAAAATTGAAGAAATTCAGAACAAAGATAAGTTATTAAAACCGGGCATGACAGTGGTTGACCTTGGTGCTGCACCAGGTGGTTGGTCACAATATGCGGCAGAAATTGTAGGTAGTGAAGGACAAGTCATTGCTTGTGATATTTTGCCAATGGATTCCCTTCCAGGTGTTAGTTTCCTGCAAGGTGATTTCCGAGAAGAGGCTGTGTTAGATGCACTATTGGACCGCATTCAACCAGATATGGTTGACGTGGTGATGTCTGATATGGCACCTAATATGAGTGGTAATCTTGCATCCGACCAACCGAGAGCGATGTATCTTGTTGAGCTTGCATTAGATATGTGTCGACAAGTACTTGCGCCGAATGGCAGTTTTACGGTAAAAGTTTTCCAAGGCGAAGGCTTTGACCAATATCTAGCTGAAATTCGTAGTATGTTCAAAGTGGTTAAAATTCGTAAACCAGATTCCTCGCGAGATCGCTCGCGTGAAGTCTATATTGTGGCTACAGGTTACAAACTGTAGTAATCTACATTCATCTTTTAGTTATCGCGAGGTTAACACCTTGAGTGACATGGCAAAAAACTTGATTTTATGGTTAGTCATTGCCGTTGTTCTTATGTCTGTATTCCAAAGCTTTGGAACCAACAGTAGTAAAGCAAGTGGTCAAGTAGACTATACGACATTTGTCCGTCAAATCGGTCAGGATCAGATAAAGGAAGTGCGATTCAATGATCGTGAAATCACTGTAACCAAACGTGATAATGCGAGCTATGTAACATACTTACCTGTCGCTAATGATCCTAAGCTGTTAGACGATCTAATTAACGCTAACGTAGCTGTTTCTGGTACACCACCTGAAGAGCCTAGCCTATTGGCTTCAATCTTCATTTCGTGGTTCCCAATGCTTCTATTAATTGGTGTTTGGATATTCTTTATGCGTCAGATGCAGGGCGGTGGTGGCAAAGGTGCCATGTCGTTCGGTAAATCTAAAGCGCGTATGATGAGCGAAGACCAAATCAAAACAACGTTCGCCGATGTGGCTGGTTGTGATGAAGCGAAAGAAGACGTTAAAGAACTGGTTGATTACTTACGTGATCCAAGCCGTTTCCAAAAGCTAGGTGGTAAAATCCCAACAGGTGTGTTGATGGTTGGTCCTCCTGGTACAGGTAAAACGTTACTTGCAAAAGCGATTGCAGGTGAGGCGAAAGTACCGTTCTTTACTATTTCTGGTTCTGACTTTGTTGAAATGTTTGTTGGTGTTGGTGCATCTCGTGTGCGTGACATGTTCGAACAAGCAAAAAAGGCTGCGCCTTGTATCATCTTTATCGATGAAATCGATGCGGTAGGTCGTCAACGTGGTGCTGGTGTAGGTGGTGGTCACGATGAGCGTGAACAAACACTGAACCAGATGCTAGTTGAGATGGATGGTTTCGAAGGCAATGAGGGTATTATCGTTATTGCTGCAACGAACCGTCCCGACGTACTAGACCCTGCATTACTGCGTCCTGGTCGTTTTGACCGTCAAGTAGTGGTAGGTCTTCCTGATGTACGCGGTCGTGAGCAGATCCTTAAAGTTCACATGCGTAAAGTGCCACTAGATGGTGATGTAAATCCATCATTGATTGCTCGTGGTACACCAGGTTTCTCTGGTGCTGATTTAGCAAACCTTGTTAACGAAGCGGCATTATTTGCTGCCCGTGGTAACAAGCGTACTGTTTCGATGGTTGAGTTCGAATTAGCGAAAGATAAGATCATGATGGGCGCAGAGCGTAAATCAATGGTTATGTCTGAAGATCAAAAAGAATCAACTGCGTATCACGAAGCAGGTCACGCAATTATTGGTCGTTTAGTACCGGATCATGATCCTGTATATAAAGTATCGATTATTCCACGTGGTCGTGCGCTAGGTGTAACGATGTACTTACCCGAGCAAGATCGTGTAAGTCACTCTCGTGAGTTCTTGGAGTCAATGATCTCAAGTCTTTACGGTGGTCGTTTAGCTGAAGAATTGATTTACGGCGTAGATAAAGTATCAACAGGTGCATCAAATGACATTGAACGCGCAACTGATATTGCACGTAAGATGGTGACTCAGTGGGGCTTCTCTGAGAAGTTAGGTCCATTACTTTATGCTGAAGATGAAGGGGAAGTCTTCCTTGGTCGTTCAGTTACACAAAGTAAGCATATGTCTGATGACACTGCAAAACTGATTGATACTGAAGTTCGCACCTTAATTGATCGTAACTATCAACGTGCTCGTCAAATTCTAGTTGATAATATGGATATCATGCATGCAATGAAAGATGCATTGATGAAATATGAAACTATTGACGCAGGTCAGATTGATGACTTGATGGAACGTAAAGCAGAAATCCGTGCACCGAAAGGTTGGTCGGATAATGACGATACAATGAAACCATCAGGTAAAGAAGCACCTGAAACTGAATTAGCACCTGATGAGCCAATTGGCGATGGTATTGATGCGTTGACGAAAGAAGACGATACCGATACAAAACCTCAGGCTTAATTTAGCGTTGAATAAAAACCCTGGCCTCGGTCAGGGTTTTTTTTATCTTAATAAAATGGAATAGCAGATGCAGTTAACCAGTCGTAATAAAAATTTAGAACTATCTACCCCACAGGTCATGGGAATTTTAAATGTTACGCCAGATTCATTTTCTGATGGTGGAAAGTTTAATCGTATTGATTATGCGCTCAATCATGTGGAAAGCATGCTGCAAGCTGGCACATCCATTATTGATATCGGTGGTGAATCAACGCGACCTGGTGCTAAAGAGGTGGCACTTAGTGAAGAGTTAGTTCGCGTGGTACCGATCATTGAAGCTATTCGTCAACGTTTTGATTGTTGGATTTCAATTGATACCAGTAAAGCTCAGGTCATGAAAGAGGCGGTAAATGCAGGGGCCGATCTGATTAATGATGTACGTGCGTTGCAAGAGCCTAATGCATTAGAGGTTGCCGCAAAAGCCAATGTGCCGATTTGCTTGATGCATATGCAAGGCCAGCCTCGTACAATGCAGCACCAACCGAATTATAATCATCTTATTCAGGATGTTTCTGATTTTCTGAGTGAGCGAATTTCAGCGTGTGAAAATGTTGGAATTTCACGTCAGCAGTTGATCCTAGATCCTGGTTTTGGGTTTGGTAAAACGCTTGAACATAATTATCAAATGTTAGCGAAATTTGAACAATTTCATCAATTTGGTTTACCTGTATTAGCCGGGATGTCACGTAAATCAATGATATTCAATTTATTAGGTAAGCCACCTGCTGAATGTCTCGCGGGAAGTTTAGCTTGTGCTACCATTGCAGCAATGAAAGGTGCGCATATTATTCGAGTTCATGATGCTAGAGAAACAGCTGAAGTCATGAAAATTTATAATATGGTACTGCAACAATCGAAATAAAAGTGAATTGTGATGTGTCATTAATTTGTTCGTCACTGAAGTATTCAATATAGCTAGGAGCAAAACATGTCTGAACGTAAGTTCTTTGGTACTGATGGTATTCGTGGTTTAGTCGGTGAAGCACCAATTACACCAGACTTTGTAATGAAGTTAGGGTGGGCTGCTGGCCGCGTATTATCACAAACGGGGACAAAAAAAGTCTTAATTGGTAAAGATACCCGTATCTCTGGCTATATGTTGGAGTCAGCTTTAGAAGCAGGCCTAGCTGCAGCTGGTTTAAAGGCCGCATTCACTGGACCAATGCCAACACCAGCAGTTGCTTATCTCACTCGTACGTTCCGAGCAGAAGCTGGTATTGTTATTTCCGCTTCTCACAATCCTTATTATGATAATGGTATTAAATTCTTTTCAGCTCGAGGTACTAAATTACCGGATGATATTGAACTTGCAATTGAAGCTGAAATGGAAAAACCATTAACCTGTGTTGAATCAGCATTGCTTGGTAAAGCTTATCGTATCGATGATGCAGCTGGACGCTACATTGAATTTTGTAAAGGGACTTTTCCAACACATTTAAGCCTTGAAGGTTTTAAGGTTGTTGTTGATTGTGCTCATGGTGCAACTTATCACATTGCACCCAAAGTATTTTCAGAGTTAGGGGCCGAAGTGATTGCTATCGGTTGTGAGCCTAATGGTGTGAACATTAACGATAAAGTAGGAGCAACGGATGTTGCTGCGCTTCAGGCTAAGGTACTTGAAGAAAAAGCGGACTTTGGTATTGCATTGGATGGTGATGGCGATCGTGTGATCATGGTTGATGAGTTAGGTAATAAAGTTGATGGTGACCAAATAGCCTACATTATTGCTCGTGATGCATTACGTCGTGGCGAACTAAAAGGGGGCGTTGTTGGTACATTAATGACAAATATGGGCATGGAAGTTGCTCTTAAGAATTTAGGCATTCCATTTGTTCGCGCAAAAGTAGGCGATCGTTATGTAATGGAAGAGCTGCAGAAGCAAGATTGGTTGATTGGTGCAGAGAACTCTGGTCATGTCATTTTGCTTGATAAAGTGACAACCGGCGATGGTATTGTTGCAGGTCTTCAAGTAATGGCATCAATCGTTGCAAGTAAGATGAGCTTAAAAGAGCTTTGTGATGGTATGGTTATGTTCCCTCAAGTACTTGAGAATGTACGTTTCAAAGGGACTTCTGATCCATTAAAGTCTGATGAAGTTATTACTGCAACTAAATTAGTTGAAGAAAAGTTAGGTGATAATGGTCGCGTATTGTTACGTAAGTCAGGCACTGAGCCATTAATTCGTGTTATGGTTGAAGGACAAGATGCGGCTGATGTTCAGCAATATGCTCTTGATATTGCAAAAGCAGTAAAAGAAAACTGTTAATTTGCATTTTGCGATAAATTTCAATTACGAATTTTATCGCACAAACAAGAAGGCAGGGTAGCGTGATACTCTGCCTATATTTTTATGTCGACTTCGTTTTGGCTAAATGTTGTGCAAGTGGTGTGGTGTAAAGCATTTTTCATCAAATATTACTTGTCACTACGATAGGGTTTCGCTAGTATTCAGTCGCTCCTTGGAAGATGGAGTGCGCTGGCCCTGCCTAGAGCAAAGCTGGCATAGCAATTTAACCATAGGTGGAAGCCATGTACGAAATTCTACTTGTGATTTATCTTGTCGCCGCGCTTGGTGTGATTGGCCTAGTTTTGGTTCAGCAAGGTAAAGGCGCAGATATGGGAGCCTCATTTGGGGCTGGAGCATCAGGCACATTGTTTGGCTCTAGCGGTTCCGGTAACTTTTTAACCCGAATGACAACAGTTTTGGCTGCAATTTTCTTTGTTATCAGCCTTGTTCTTGGCAACATGAGTGCAAAACAAGCAACAGAGGGAAGTAGTTGGGATAACCTAACTGCACCAGCGACAACACAACCTGTTGTTGAAAAAACAAAAACTGAGAAGGCGCCATCAACTGATGAGATCCCTCAGTAATTAAAGATTTAGCCGAGATGGTGAAATTGGTAGACACGCTAGCATGAGGTGCTAGTGCCGCAAGGTGTAGGGGTTCAAGTCCCCTTCTCGGCACCATTATACTGGTTACTTGAAAAAGTAACGCCCGAACGATATAATCGTTAGAATTCGGACGCGGGGTGGAGCAGCTTGGTAGCTCGTCGGGCTCATAACCCGAAGGTCGTTGGTTCAAATCCAGCCCCCGCAACCACTTTCCTGAAAATAAACTATTCTTAAATACGAATGTTTGTTTTCTTACTGAGGCAGATTTATAGAGTCTCGGTAATCAGGGTCCAGTAATAAAAAACCCCGTAATTCGGGGTTTTTTATTATCTGAAACATGACCATTCAGGTATCTACTGGGCTTTATGCCCTTTTTTTGTTTCCAGGGGGGTTGTTTTGACAGCTTTAGAGACACAATTAACCGAAATGCTTGAACCATCAGTATTAGCTTTAGGCTATGAACTGGTAGGTTTAGAGTTCATTCGTGCTGGTGAGCACTCCACACTTCGCGTATTTATTGACCATGAAAATGGTATCAATGTTGATGATTGCGCAGAAGTTAGTCGCCAAATAAGTGCCGTAATGGATGTTGAAGATCCAATTACTGTTGCTTATAACTTGGAAGTATCTTCCCCTGGATTGGAAAGACCACTATTCAAAGCAGCACATTATCAACAGTTTGTTGGCCACGAAGCTAACATAGTGTTAAAAATGGCGATGGGTAACCGTCGTAAGTGGAAAGGTGACATTGTCGCAGTTGAAGGCGAATTGATCACACTTAAAGTAGATGGCAATGAAGAGTCCTTTGCACTGAGCAATATCTCTAAGGCCAACCTGGTTCCAAAATTCTAACCGCTAAATTGGGGCATTAGAAATGAACAAAGAAATCTTGGCTGTCGTAGAAGCGGTATCCAACGAAAAAGCTGTTCCTCGTGAGCGTATTTTTGAAGCATTAGAAATCGCACTTGCAACGGCAACGAAAAAGAAACATGAAGCAGAAATTGATGTACGTGTTGCAATTGATCGTAAAACTGGTGAGTTTGAAACTTTCCGTCGCTGGAAAGCGGTAGAAGAAGTGACTCAGCCAACGCTTGAGATTACTCTTGAAGCGGCACAGTTTGAAGATCCAACAATTGTTGCTGGCGATTACGTTGAAGATGATATTGAATCGGTAACGTTTGACCGTATTACGACACAAACTGCAAAACAAGTTATCGTACAAAAAGTACGTGAAGCTGAGCGCGCTCAAATTGTTGAGCAATTTATCGATAATGAAGGTGAGTTAATCACTGGTATCGTTAAAAAAGTAAACCGTGATGCGGTTATTATCGATCTTGGTAATAATGCTGAAGCTGTTATCCAGCGTGATGATCAGCTTCCACGTGAAAACTTCCGTCCGGGTGACCGTGTACGTGGTCTGCTATACAAAGTTGCGCCAGAAGCGCGTGGCTTCCAGTTATTCATGACACGTTCTAAGCCAGAAATGCTTTCTGAGCTATTCCGTATTGAAGTGCCAGAAATGGGCGAAGAGCTTATTGAACTAATGGGCGCTGCTCGCGATCCTGGTTCACGTGCAAAAATTGCAGTAAAAACTAACGATAAACGTATTGACCCAGTGGGTGCGTGTGTTGGTATGCGTGGTGCACGTGTTCAAGCGGTTTCTGGTGAGCTTGGCGGCGAGCGTATTGATATCGTGCTTTGGGATGAGAATCCAGCGCAATACGTGATCAATGCGATGGCTCCGGCTGAAGTTGATTCAATCATTGTTGATGAAGATAACCATACGATGGATATCGCAGTGCAGAAAGATAATTTAGCACAAGCGATTGGTCGTAGTGGTCAGAACGTGCGTCTGGCTTCTCAACTTACTGGTTGGGAACTAAACGTAATGACGGTTGAAGATCTTCAGAAGAAGCACCAAGAAGAAGCGAAAGAGTCAATTGAAGTGTTTACTAAGCACCTAGATATTGATGAAGAATTCGCAACGGTATTGGTTGAAGAAGGTTTCACTACATTAGAAGAAATTGCTTACGTTCCAGTAAGTGAGCTAATGGATGTTGATGGTCTTGATGAAGAGACTATCGATCAACTACGTAGTCGTGCAAAAGCTGCATTAACGACACTTGCGCTTGCTAAAGAAGAATCGCTTGACGGTGCTGAGCCAGCTGAAGACCTATTAGGTCTTGAAGGCCTTGAGCGCGAGTTAGCATTTAAACTAGCAGCAAAAGGTATTTGTACGCTTGAGGATCTTGCTGATCAGGGAACTGATGACTTGACCGATATCGAAGGCGTGGACGATGCAAAAGCGGGTGAGCTAATTATGGCTGCACGTAATATTTGCTGGTTCAGCGACGAAGCGTAATCAATATAAAGCAAGGGAGGAGCATTATGTCAGAGGTTACCGTTAAAACATTGGCGGAAGAAATTGGTACGCCAATTGACCGTTTACTTCAACAGCTCTCAGAGGCAGGTATTGCTAAGAAAGCTGATGAAAATGTAAGCCAAACCGAAAAGCAGGCGTTACTTAACCATCTCCAAAAAGAGCATGGAGGTAACAGCAATACTGACGGCGCTCCAAATCGTCTTACTTTGCAACGTAAGACACGCAGTACGCTGAGCGTGTCTGGTAGCGGCGGCAAGAACAAAAATGTTCAAGTTGAAGTGCGTAAAAAGCGCACTTACGTAAAACGTTCAGCTTTGGAAGAGGAACAACGCGCAGCGGAAGAAGCTGTGAAGCGTGAAGCCGAAGAAGCCGCAAAACGTGAAGCGGAAGCTATTGCCAAAACAGCAGCGGAAGAAGCTGCAAAACGTGAAGCTGAAGTAGCAGCTAAGCGTGCCAAAGAAGAGCAGAGTAAAGCAGAAGAATCTGCAAAACGAGAAGCGGAAGAAAAAGCAAAGCGAGACGCAGAGGAAAAGGCGAATCGTACCAAACAGGAAAAGCGTAAAGCTGAAGAGAAAGCTTTACGCGCTGTTGCTGACAAACAGGCTAAACTAGATGCTGAGGCACTACAGCGTCGTCTGGAAGAGGAAGCCAAGCGAAAAGCCGAAGAAGAAAGTCAGCGCCAGCTAGAAGAGGCTCGCAAGATGGCAGAACAGAATGAAAAGAACGGGGTAAAACCTGATCAAAACGTAAGTATGGAAAAATCTGATTACCATACAACGACATCAACTTACGCACGTGCTGCGGAAGATGAACAAGACCGCAAAGAAGAAACTTCTCGCCGTCGTAAGAAGAAAAAGCCAGCTGCTAAGCAAGATGAGCGCGGTGGCCGTGGTGGCCGTAACCAACGTGGTCGCGGTAAACCTCAAATGAACAAGCCAAGCTCAATGCAACATGGCTTCGACAAAACAGCGCAAGTTGCTAAGCAAGACGTTGTTATTGGCGAAACAATAGTTGTTTCTGAACTTGCTAACAAGATGTCTGTAAAAGGCGTTGAAGTTATCAAGGTGATGATGAAGATGGGCGCTATGGCGACTATCAACCAAGTTATCGACCAAGAAACAGCAGCACTTGTTGCTGAAGAAATGGGTCACAAAGTTATTCTACGTAAAGAAAACGAGCTTGAAGAGTCAGTGCTTTCTGATCGTAACGCAGATGACCTAGCAAAAGTTTCTCGCGCGCCTGTTGTAACTATCATGGGTCACGTTGACCACGGTAAAACATCAACACTTGATTACATCCGTAAAGCGCACGTTGCTTCTGGCGAAGCCGGTGGTATTACTCAGCACATCGGTGCATACCACGTTGAAACTGACAACGGTATGATCACTTTCCTTGATACTCCTGGACACGCAGCGTTTACAGCTATGCGTGCTCGTGGTGCTCAAGCGACAGATATCGTTGTACTAGTGGTTGCAGCTGACGATGGTGTGATGCCTCAAACAATCGAAGCAATCCAGCACGCGAAAGCGGCAGGTGTTCCTTTGATCGTTGCGGTAAACAAGATCGATAAAGAAGATGCTAACCCAGATAACGTTAAAAACGAGCTTGCTCAATACGACGTTATTCCTGAGGAGTGGGGCGGTGAGAACATGTTTGTTCACATCTCTGCGAAACAGGGTACAAACATCGAAGGCTTACTAGAAGCTATTCTACTTCAGTCTGAAGTACTTGAACTAACAGCAGCCTCTGAAGGCATGGCTAAAGGTGTGGTTGTAGAATCACGTCTTGATAAAGGCCGTGGTCCTGTAGCGACTGTTCTTGTTCAAGAAGGTACGCTTCATAAGGGCGATATCGTTCTTTGTGGCTTAGAGTACGGTCGTGTTCGTGCGATGCGTAACGAACTAGGTCAAGAAATCGAAGAAGCG
Organism: Photobacterium sp. GB-50; assembly: GCF_003026755.1. Taxonomy (NCBI): domain Bacteria; kingdom Pseudomonadati; phylum Pseudomonadota; class Gammaproteobacteria; order Vibrionales; family Vibrionaceae; genus Photobacterium; species Photobacterium sp. GB-50. The sequence continues at coordinate 14,128 of NZ_PYNX01000011.1, read as the reverse complement.
GGTCCATCTATCCCTGTAGAGATCTTAGGTCTTTCAGGCGTACCAGCATCTGGTGACGAAGCGACTGTTGTACGTGACGAGCGTAAAGCACGTGAAGTTGCACTTTACCGTCAAGGTAAATTCCGTGATGTTAAACTAGCTCGCCAGCAGAAAGCGAAACTAGAGAACATGTTCTCTAACATGACAGCTGGTGAAGTTGCAGAGCTTAACGTTGTGCTTAAGGCTGACGTTCAAGGTTCTGTAGAAGCTATCGCAGATTCTCTACGTAAACTTTCTACTGATGAAGTTAAAGTGAATATCGTAGGTTCTGGTGTTGGTGGTATTACTGAAACTGACGCAGTACTTGCAGCAGCTTCTAACGCTATCGTGCTTGGTTTCAACGTTCGTGCTGATGCGTCTGCGCGTCGTACTATCGAAAATGAAAACCTAGACTTACGTTACTACTCAATCATTTACCAGCTAATTGACGAAGTTAAAGCGGCAATGGGCGGTATGCTTGCTCCTGAATTCAAGCAAGAGATCATTGGTCTTGCTGAAGTTCGTGACGTATTTAAGTCACCTAAGATTGGTGCAATCGCTGGTTGTTTGGTAACTGAAGGTACTATCAAGCGTAACAACCCTATCCGTGTTCTACGTGATAACGTAGTAATCTACGAAGGTGAGCTTGAGTCACTACGTCGCTTTAAAGATGACGTTAACGAAGTTAAGAACGGCTACGAATGTGGTATCGGCGTTAAGAACTACAATGATGTTCGCGTTGGTGATCAGATCGAAGTTTACGAAATTGTTGAAATTCAGCGTACTCTTGATTAATTATCAACGTCGCTAACTGATTCAACAACATGATTATGGGGAGCTTCGGCTCCCCATTCTTTCAAGAGCCCTATTCTTAGAGAGAGCAACAAAATGGCAAAAGAATTTAGCCGTACCCAACGTGTAGCACAGCAGCTACAAAAAGAATTAGCTGTAATTCTACAGCGTGAAATCAAAGATCCAGCGATCGCAATGACAACGATTTCAAGCGTTGATGTATCACGTGATATGAACTACGCCAAAATCTATGTGACGTTTTTCCCAATCGGTGAGCAAACTGCTGAAGGTAGCCTAGAAGCATTACGTGAAATGGCGCCTTACATTCGTTCACTATTAGGTAAAGAGATCCGTTTACGTGTAACCCCTGAGCTGAACTTTATTTTTGATCAGTCTCTAACAGAAGGTATGCGTATTTCAAACCTAGTATCGAAAGCGGTACGTGACGATGAAGATCGTCGTGGTGATGAAGACGAAGAGAAAGGCGAGGAGTAAGCATGGCACGTCGTCGTAAAGGTCGCCCAATTAATGGTGTCATTTTAGTTGATAAGCCTACGGGAATAAGTTCAAACGATACCTTACAGAAAGTAAAACGTATCTTTTTTGCTCAAAAGGCGGGCCATACTGGTGCGCTTGATCCTTTGGCGACGGGTATGCTGCCTATCTGTTTTGGTGAAGCAACAAAGTTCTCTCAGTTCTTGTTAGATTCTGATAAACGCTATCGTGTGATCGCAAAACTGGGCGAACGTACAGATACTTCTGATTCTGACGGTGAAGTGGTAGAAACACGTGATGTAAACGTTAATCGTGAGCAACTCGAAGCGTGTATTGATAAGTTCCGCGGTACAACTGATCAGATCCCATCAATGTATTCTGCGCTGAAGTACAAAGGGCGTAAATTATACGAATATGCGCGTGAAGGCGTCGAGGTTCCTCGTGAATCACGAAAAATCACTGTTTATTCTGTTGATTTACTGCGTTTTGATAATGATGAAGTTGAAATGGAACTTCATGTATCAAAAGGTACTTATATTCGTACTATTGTTGATGATCTTGGCGAAATGTTAGGTTGTGGTGCTCACGTCATTATGTTGCGTCGTACAGGCGTTTCTAACTTCCCGTACGAACGCATGGTTACTATTGAGCAGTTACAAGCGATGCTTGATGATGCAAAAGCCAATGAGATAGAACCAGGCTCTGTGCTGGATGCGTTATTGCTACCAACCGATACTGCTGTACAAGATTTGCCTGAAGTGAATATCAGTGCTGAGATTGCGGTGCATGTGCTTAATGGTAATCCGGTACATGCTGACAATGTTCCTGCAAAAGGGACGTTAGTACGCATTTCTGTTGGTTCTGAGCGTGAGTTTATTGGTGTGGGTACTATCGATCTCAAAGGTATGCTAGCGCCAAAACGCGTGATGGCGAATGAACATCAGCAAGATTAATTGACAACGGTAGAACCACTTACTGCTTTGCTTTTAAAGAATGCAATGAAGACTTCTATTTATTGTTTATTATTGTCGTGGTTACTAATTATTCGCTTGTAGTTATCTATATCGATCAGTATAATCCGCGGCTTGGGTGCCGGCTGAATCAGAGATTGGCGGCACAAATTAAAACATCTTTGTATTAGGAATGAGTTATGTCTCTGAATGCAGAAACTAAAGCAGCAATCGTTGCAGAATACGCACAATGTGAAAATGATACTGGTTCTCCTGAAGTTCAGGTTGCACTTTTAACAGCGCAAATCAACCACCTTCAAGGTCACTTTGCTAACCACAAACACGACCACCACAGCCGTCGCGGTCTGCTACGTATGGTTTCTCGTCGTCGTAAGCTTCTAGATTACCTAAAAGGTAAGAATCTAGATCGTTACCAAGACCTAATCAAGCGTCTAGGCCTACGTCGCTAAGATTGCTTTTAGAAAGGAGCCTTATGGCTCCTTTCTTTTTGTTTTAAAAGATAATACATACCGCAGTTTATATTTTTCCTTCTGTTATTTTCCTCAATTTCGTCTACTATCTGTACCGAAGTTAATCTTATGTTTGTTGTATGCATGCTAAGGCAGGAATATGATAGATAAAAAGAGAAGCTGTAGTTAATCCCATTTTTATGTATCACGAGTCGTTTTCGTCGACCTTTAGGTCGCGGCTAATAAAATACCTCATCATGATGAGATATTTCCTTAGTCGCGATACGTGAAATTACATGAAAGTGAATATCATCACATGACGCTGTTGTTTGTCTTAGTTATAATTAGCAAGCAAATAGAAAGCGGAATATATTTAAGGAAATTCACGTGAATCCTATCGTAAAGACTTTCCAGTACGGTAACCACACGGTTACTCTAGAGACTGGTGTTATGGCACGTCAAGCGACGGCTGCAGTAATGGTTAGCATGGACGACACTTCTGTGTTCGTTTCTGTTGTTGGTAAGAAAACAGCAGTAGAAGGCCAAGACTTCTTCCCACTAACAGTGAACTACCAAGAGCGTACTTACGCTGCAGGTAAAATTCCTGGTGGTTTCTTCAAGCGCGAAGGTCGCCCTTCTGAAGGCGAAACTCTGACTGCACGTCTAATTGACCGTCCAATCCGCCCACTATTCCCTGACGATTTCAAAAACGAAGTTCAAGTTATCGCTACTGTGGTTTCTGTTAACCCTGCAGTAAGCCCTGACATCGTAACTATGATCGGTACATCTGCAGCACTTGCTATTTCTGGTATTCCATTTAATGGTCCTATCGGTGCGGCACGTGTTGGTTACATCAACGATCAATTCGTACTTAACCCAAGCAATGTTGAGCTAGAAGAAAGCCGTCTAGATCTTGTTGTTGCTGGTACAAAAGATGCTGTACTAATGGTTGAGTCAGAAGCTGACCGTCTATCTGAAGAGCAAATGCTACAAGCGGTTGTATTTGGTCACGACCAACAACAAGTTGCTATCAATGCAATCAACGAGTTTGCTGCTGAAGTGGCTACACCAGCTTGGGATTGGGTTGCTCCTCAAGAGAACACTGCACTTAAAAATAAGATCGCAGAGCTTGCTGAAGCTAAGCTTGTTGATGCTTACCAAATCACTGAGAAAATGGCGCGTTACGACCGCATTCATGAGATTGCTGGTGAAGTTAACGATGCAATTCTTGCTGAAGATGCAGAAGCAAATACAAAAGAAATCCACACTATCTTCCACGATCTAGAGAAGACAGTTGTACGTGGTCGCATCATTGCGGGCAACCCACGTATTGATGGTCGTGAAAAAGACATGGTTCGTGCGTTAGACGTACGTACTGGTGTCCTTCCACGTACTCACGGTTCTTCACTATTTACTCGTGGTGAAACTCAGGCACTTGTTACTGCAACATTGGGTACACAACGTGACGCACAGATCATTGATGGTCTAACTGGTGAGACGAAAGATCACTTCCTACTACACTACAACTTCCCTCCATACTGTGTAGGTGAGACGGGTTTTGTAGGTTCGCCTAAGCGTCGTGAAATTGGTCACGGTAAACTGGCTAAGCGTGGTATTGCTGCTGTAATGCCATCTGTAGACGAATTCCCATACACAGTACGTGTAGTATCAGAAATCACTGAATCTAACGGTTCATCTTCAATGGCTTCTGTATGTGGTACGTCTCTTGCTCTTATGGACGCTGGTGTGCCAATTAAAGCGTCTGTTGCGGGTATCGCAATGGGTCTTGTTAAAGAAGGCGACGATTTCGTTGTTCTTTCTGACATCCTTGGTGACGAAGATCACCTAGGTGATATGGACTTTAAAGTAGCAGGTACTGATGACGGTATTACTGCACTTCAAATGGATATCAAGATCGAAGGTATCACTAAAGAGATCATGCAGATTGCTCTTAACCAAGCTAAAGGCGCGCGTAAGCACATCCTTAGCGTAATGGATAACGCAATCAATACTCCACGTGAAGATATCTCTCAGTTCGCTCCTCGTATCCATACGATGAAGATCAACCCTGAGAAGATCAAAGATGTTATCGGTAAAGGTGGTGCTGTTATTCGTGCACTTACTGAAGAAACGGGTACTACAATCGAGATCGAAGATGATGGCACAGTGAAGATCGCTGCGACTGAAGGTACTGCTGCGAAAGAAGCAATCCGTCGTATCGAAGAAATCACAGCTGACGTTGAAGTAGGTCGTATCTACACAGGTAAAGTAATGCGTATCGTTGATTTCGGTGCGTTTGTATCTGTGATTGGTACTAAAGAAGGTCTAGTACACATTTCTCAAATCTCACAAGATCGTGTAGAGAAAGTGTCTGACTACCTACAAATGGGTCAAGAAGTTCAAGTTAAAGTGCTAGAAATCGACCGTCAAGGCCGTATCCGTCTAAGCATGAAAGAAGCAGTTGAAACACCTGCTGCTGAAGCTCCAGCTCAAAACGAACAGCCTCAAGGCTAAGTTTTTTGCTAAAAGCATGATATAAAGGGGCTATCTAGCCCCTTTTTGTTATCTAAAAAACATCATGCCGTGTTCTATGGTGTAGAGTAATACAATAGGATCGTGATTATTAAGCCTTAGGGAGAAGCGCTTTGATAGCAACTCGCTTTACATTTGCCGTTATGACTGTAGCGATGATGCTAACAGGCTGTTCGGCGATGCCAACCAAGTGGACTCATCCACCGATGGCTATTCCATTTCAGCCAACTTTACAGCAGCAAATTCAATTAGCTCGCATTGATCAAATTTTGCAGCGAGACGATATTCCACAGGCAACATTAGCGAAAATATATTACGAGCGTGGGCTAGTTAATGACAGCTTAGGGTTACGTGATTTAGCGCGATTAGATTTTAATAAATCCCTCAATTTAGAGCCGAATCAACCCGATTTATATAATGTGTTAGGGGTCTATTTTACCCAAATGGCACATTTTGATGCGGCTTATGAAGCGTTTGATTCTACCTTAGAGTTAGCGCCTAACCATCTTTATGCTCAACGTAATCGCGGTATTGCCCTGTACTACGGTGAGCGCTATGAATTAGCGAATCAAGATCTTTTGCCTCATTACGAACAGGATCATAATGATCCGTATCGCGTGATCTGGCTATACCTTAATGATGTTGAATTAAGCCCTGAGAAGGCGCAAGCTCAATTAAAACAACGCTATGATGCCAGTGATAAAAAAGCGTGGGGATGGCAGTTGGTACGTCTGTTTTTAGGGCAAATTACAGAGCGAGAATTACTCAGTGATATTGCACAGCAGAGCGAAAATAACGATCAACTTGCTGAACATTTAACAGAAGCGTATTTTTATCTCGGTAAGTTACATCAGAACAATCAGGATTATTCTACTGCGGTAATGCTCTATAAATTGGCGTTAGCGGGGAATGTGTATGAGTTTATTGAACACCGGTTGTCGCTCCTAGAGCTCAGTCGGTTATACTCTGCGTATCAAGATCAATCCCCTGATACACGAAATGAAGAAACCGTCCCTGTCGTCCCTGGGGGATAAAAAGAAAAGCCGCATTAGCGGCTTTTTTTATTTAAGTAATTACTCGCTGATGTTCAATCCAGCTAAGCTATGCCAATAACCATTACATTGATGGCTATCCTCTAGTTGATGACGAGTTGCACTTTGTTCATTAGCTCGGAAATCATCAACCAAAGATAATGTATCAAGACCCAGTGGGCTTAAACGCACGACATCAACGATATCAGCCATACCTTTAAGATCGTTTATTAGGTTATAGCAGTAGCCTGATTGAGTCTGAATACCATTTAGGGTAAAGACTTTTTGGTTTTCTTGGCTATTGACCGTGATCCCTTGTGGATACTTGATACAGCAGGTTTCACAGTCATCTTTGGCGCGATTTTCTGCGCGAGCGGTAAAGCAACGGGCAGAATACGCTAACGGTAGATAGCCATAGCTAAACACTTCCGTTTCAAATTGATTGCGAATGCCCAGTTTTTCACATTCAATTAAGGTGTTATTTAACCATTCACGTGATAACTCAACCGGCATACACCAACGGGTCATGCCTTGTTTTAAAAACAGGTTTAATGTTTGGGCGTTATAACAGTTAACCGCAGGACCAACGACAAAAGGAATTTTTGCTTCAGAGGCTAATTGAATCGCAGAGACGTCGTTAGCTTCAATGATAAAATCACCATTATCGATGTACTTTTTCATGATATTCACTTCGCTTGGCGCTTCGAGTAGCGCCATTGTCGATAGCACGACTTGTTTTCCACTATCGGCAATATCTTTCGCGATCTCTAACCATTGTGCAGGCTTTAGCTCACGGCGTTTTGAACATACACTTTCGCCTAAATAAATGATATCAACATTGCTGTTTTTTGCTTGTTGGTAAAACGCTTCAACATCATTTTTAGGCCAGAAGTAAAGTAATGGGCCAAGAGAATATTTCATGGTTTGGCTCCTATTGCCATTTACGGTGATAAGCACCGAGTGTGGTTTGTTTACCTTCTGATACATTACCAAGACATGCATTCCAAGCAGGATTTACTTGGTAGCCTTCTGGATTAGCTAAATAGTGATCAATCGCTGCACGCCATGTGCGGGTGACCTGTTCAACATAAGCAGGGCTACGCTGACGACCTTCAATTTTTACTGAGGCGATATTGGCCTTAAATAGCTCAGGAAGAATCTCTAGGGTATTGAGGCTCGTTGGCTCTTCAAGGGCGTGATAGCGTTTGTTCTCACCGTCAATGTTGATATCAAAGCGACCTTTACACAGTGTAGGGTAGCCAGCGTTTTCACCATGGCCATAGCGGTCAATCAGTACTTCGTTTAAGCGAGACTCTAAGCCTTGTGGCGTTTCTTGCCAACGGACAAATTTGGCTGGTGAACAAGCGCCTACAGTATTAGGGGATTCACCGGTCATGTAAGACGATAAGTAGCAACGCCCTTCAGACATAATACATAGGCTACCAAAAGCAAAGACTTCTAGCTCCATATCTGTATTACGTGCCAGTTGTTTTACTTGATGAATCGATAAAACCCGAGGCAGTACAACACGCTTTATATTGAAATTTTGTTTATAAAAATCAATCGCGGCAGTGTTAGTTGCTGAAGCTTGTACTGATAGGTGAAGTTCTAAGTCAGGATACGTTGTAGCGGCGTACTCTAGCACTGCAATATCCGCGACAATCAGCGCATCAACCCCCATAGCGGCTGCATTATCTACCGCTTTTGTCCAGCGGTTGAAACCATCGGGATGGGCAAAGGTGTTGAGTGCAATATGTAATTTACGGTCGTGATCTTTTACGTACTGTACGGCTTTTTCGAGTTTACGGCCTGTAAAGTTTAAACCTGCAAAATGGCGGGCGTTAGTATCATCCTTGAAACCGATATAAACGGCATCTGCACCATTATCAATTGCGGTTTTTAAGGCTGGAAGGTTACCAGCGGGGCAGAGAAGCTCCATTATTTTTTATCATCCAGTCTTTGAATAAAATTATGACCTTTGATACTAAAATTCTTTATCTTATGGCGCTTTGATTTTAGGCAGGTTTTCGTTGTTTTTATTAATAAAAAGGAGCGTTATTGCTCCTTTTTTTTGTGGTGTTTTTGACTCATTTGTTTTGCAGTAAAATGGCTTCTAATTCATGCTTTGGCATGGGACGATAGAAGTGGAAACCTTGGATATAATCACAATTTAAATTAGATAGCAGTGTGGCTTGTTGACGGGTTTCAATCCCTTCGGCGACCACACTCATTTTTAGTGATTTACCTAAGTTGATGATGTTTTCAATTAAGGTTACCTGTTTAGGAATGGTGTCGATATCTTGAATAAACGCGCGATCCACTTTAAGTTCATCTAACGGAAAACGCGCAAGATATGAGAGTGACGAATACCCAGTACCAAAGTCATCAATCGACAGTGCAAAGCCAAGTTGCTTAATGGCATTGAGCATTTGGATGGTATGTTCACCATCACTCATTACCGCACTTTCTGTCAGCTCAAAGGTAATATCGGCAGGGTTGACATCTGTTGATAAACGTAATTTATCAACAAAGTTTATTAAGCCTGAATTACCAAACTGTTGCGGCGATAAGTTAATCGCGACTCGTCCTGTTAGCAATTTACGTTTTTTCCACAGGCTGACGGTGGTGAAGACCTCACGCATGACTGCGCAGCCGAGTTGTTCAATTAAGCCAGAGCTTTCTGCGACCGGAATAAATTGGGCAGGGCTAATATAGCCTTCGACAGGGTGTTTCCAACGTACTAACGCTTCTGCGCCGTCAATCGCAAAGTCACGGGCATTAACTTTTGGTTGATACCAAACTTCGAGGCCATTATTTTGCAGCGCTTTTTGTAGCTCTATTTCCAGCCATAAACGCATTCGTGCTTCTTTGCTCATCGCATCATTGAATTCAACTAAGCGATTTCGACCTCGATGTTTTGCTTCATACATGGCGGTATCGGCATTTTGTAGCATCATGCGTGCATCATTACCATGCCCCGGGGAGGTGACCATTCCAATTGAGCAGGCTAAGTGCTTTCTAAAGTGACGCAGCTCAAACGGTTGATTAACCAGCGCTATGATTTGCTCTGAGATAATCTCGCCAGTGCGTTCATGCTCAGGGTTTGGTAATAGGATCGCAAACTCATCACCGCTTAAATAGCCCAAAATTGCGTTTTCAGGTAGTAATCGACGTAAGCGTTGTGCAATTTCTTGCAGCACTTTATCGCCAATGTGGTGACCGAGTGAATCATTGATATTTTTAAAGTTATCAATATCAATATAGAGCATCACGACAGGCGTTTCTGCTTTCATCAGTTGGTCTAATTGACGAGTAAAGCCGTGACGATTGAGCAAACCAGTTAATGGATCCATTTGTACTAGTTGTTCAATTTGTCCTTGTTGGCGCTTATTGTCTTTTTCTTGAATGGTTTCGAGTTTCACCAGTAACGCTTCAGTCCCCATTTGTTTCACAGGAGAGATGGTCAGCTTTAAAGGCTTAGTCTGTTCGTTATGAATAATCGGGAAGTAGGTGATAGTTTCTTTATTATCATTATTTTTTAAGCGATGACTGGTGCAAGGTTGTTTCTGATTATCGTGCAGTAGTTGATCCAGTGGGCGACCCAGTAGTTCTTTTTTTGAATGACAACCAAGTTGGATCGCGGCTTGTTCATTCGCATTAATAATAATGTTATTTTCAACTAAACAAATGCCTTCAGTGATCAAGTTATTCAATTGTGTTAACTGGTGTTCTGTCTCTTCTAATGAATGGATCAGGATCTGGCGTTCAGAGGTATCAATGGAATGTAGAATAATATGTTGTACGGTGCCGTTGCTATCTAATAATGGAGCAAGACTAAAGTGTAAACTTGATTCATGTCGGCTATCGTTAAGCACGACTTCTGCCTCAATACTTTCGCCGTTAAATGCACGTTCATAGTAAGGTTTAAGGGAGTGATAATAATGTTGACCGAAGACATTGGTGTCGTTATTGCCGAGTAATTCTTCTCGCTCAAGACCACTAACTTCACTAAAGCGATTATTTACCGAGTGATAGTTATGTTGGCGATCAAGGATGGCAAAAAAGAAGGGGCTATTATCCGTCAGCAAAGGAAACCAATAATCTAGTTGCTCTGTTGGCATGTCGTCACCATTCTCCATGATTTGTGCGGATATGTGCATTGCTGAATAGTAGGCAATCGTATTTTCATTTATCTATGTACTCTAACTCGAATATGTACAACATAGCGAAAATTATTATCAACTTTGCTGAAACAGAAGCATTTTTTTTGACTCAAGGCATAAAACGAAATAGCGTTCTTGCCATACAATCGAAGACTAAGTGCGATTTTAAACAGGAATAAATCATAGTGATTGCTCAACTTCGAAAACAACTCGTTCAACATGGTCCTTCATTACTGCGTGTACCGGCCAAACTGACACCTTTTTCGCTTCAGAAAAAAGTGATGTTGGATGGCTTAGCTATGGTTTTCAAAGAGGCACTAGAGGATGGTGATTTTGAGTTTTTAGAAGATCGTTGGCTTAAAGTGGAAGTGCGTGATTTAGGCTTACAGTGGTTTATAAGTTACGAAAATGAAAAGTTAGTTGTAGCGGAATCTTGTGAACAAGAAGATGTGAGTTTCAGTGGTGAGTGTAATGATTTAGTACTTATTGCTGCACGGAAAGAAGATCCTGATACACTGTTCTTCCAACGTCGTCTTCGAATTGAAGGGGATACTGAGTTAGGGCTAGAAGTTAAAAACTTGATGGATAGTATCGATCTTGATTCTTTACCTGCTCCTGTGAAATTTATTTTGCAGCAATCTGCCGATTTCATTCATCAAGGTATGCATGATCGCAGTGCTGCCCAAGAGGCCTTAAATGCTCATTAGATCCGAAGCTCCCGCTGATATCTTAACGATTGATACGCTATTAAAAGCCGTATTTCCCACTGATGCTGAAGCTAAACTTGTTATGGCGTTACGCGAAAATGGAAATCGAACCCTATCGCTGGTGGCGTGTAATGATGAAGGTGAAGTGGTGGGTTATGCCTTTTTTAGCCCTGTAACGGTTGATGGTGTTGACACCAATTGGCAAGGCCTCGCGCCTTTAGCGGTTCGTGATGATTACCAAAATCAGGGAATTGGTTTGACGTTGCTTGAAGAAGCAAAAAGTGTACTCGCTGATTTTGATTATCCCGTTATAGTGGCGGTGGGAAATTCTGAATATTATGAAAAAGCGGGTTTTACAAAAGCCGTTGATCATCAACTTACTGCTACTTTGCCTGATACAGAAAATACGTTTATGGTTTATGAAGTTTTTCCTGAATCCGTCGCACAATATCAAGGTAAAGTTGAATACTGTAACGAATTCAACGCACAATAAATACATCGTACGTATTTATTGATTAATGCTTTAATGTCTGACAATGAAAGCACAGCGATACTACGCTGTGCTTTTTATATTGAAAAATCATTAGTATTGAGAAGTAAGATATCTAATTTCTACATATAGCTAATTACTACATCGTGATAGTTTGTTATTTATATAAATATAATTAGGACTGTCACCGATGATCCCTCGCAGCATCACATCGCCAAAAAAATTCATTATTGGTCAAGATTTACTTTCTCAACTTGATGTTTTTATAAAAGACTTTGGCAATAATGCCTTATTGATTTGTGATGATTTCATTTTAGATCGTGTTCAACAAGAAGCGTTGCCTTGTTTAGAACTCGCGGGGATCAAGGTATATTGCGAGAAATTTCAGTATGAATGTACTGATAATGAAATTGAACGTTTACGTAAGATAGCCATAACACAAAATGCCAATGTTGTTGTTGGTATTGGTGGTGGTAAAACCATGGATGTGGCGAAAGCCGTTGCGCATTATAGCAATGCATCAGTGGTGATCTTCCCAACAATAGCCTCAAGTGATGCACCTTGTACCGCGGTGTCTGTTATTTATAAAGAGAGCGGTGAATTTGATCGTTACTTGTTATTACCGCAAAACCCTGATGTGGTATTAGCAGATACTCGTATTATTGCTCAAGCACCGGAAAAATATTTTGCTGCGGGCATTGGTGATGCGCTGGCGACCTTTTTTGAAACGCGTGCTTGTTGTTATGCTGCAGGACTAAATCTGGTACAAAAACGAGTGTCACGTACCGGGCTTGGTATGGCTCTGATGTGTTATGAGCTGATTGTAGATAACGTTGAAATGGCGATGGAAGCCTTACGTCGTCAGGAAGTTACACCGGCCTTAGAAGAGATGGTAGAAGCCATTGTATATTTAAGTGGTGTGGCGGCAGAATCAGGCGGTATTGCGTGTGCACATGCGATTTGTAATGGCATGTCGTCACTTGAGAAATTTAAACATATTCAACATGGTGAAAAAGTAGCATTTGGTCTATTAGTACAATTAGTACTAGAGGAAGCCGATATTGAAGAAATAGAGAATGTAATTTACGTGATAAAAATGGCAGGGTTACCACTGACATTGGCTGATTTTGGTATTAATGAATGGGTTGAAGATGATTGGCGTCAGATTGTTGATCTTGCCTGTTCACCAAGCGGCTCAATGAGTAATATGCCTGTTGCTGTGAGTGCGGAGCAAGTGTACCAAGCGGTGATTGCAGCCAATGAATTAGCACAACGTTATCACGACTAAGTTGATTTTATGTGAGAGAAATACCGGCCTAGAGCCGGTATTTTTTTATCTCTGTTTTGAGTAAGCTTTATGAGTACAACCGATACGTAATTTGGTAGGATCTGCGCTCATTGCTCCTCATAGCGTGCTCAAGACATGCTGTGATTGATAGAAAAGATAGCAGGTGTGGAATGAAACAACGTGATATTCAGGTTCTACAAGAAATGGGACTCACTTATTGGCAGGTTAGAAGGCCTGAAATATTTCCCAATCAAGAGATCCCTGTTATCGATCTACCTGAACATTGCAAGTTACTACTGATAACCAATGATGAGCTTAATGAGCATGATGCTTGGCTCTTCGGACGGATCCTGAGCAGTATGAAACTAACGCCAGAACAAGCATTATGTTTACCTCTTGAAGCCGTTGAACAAGTCGGTGAGCATTATTTAACATGGTGTTGGTTTGCTGGTTGCCAAGGGGCTCACCCGACAGGCTGTCAGGTATTAAATTCCGTATCTTTACACTTAATGCATAATGATCCTTCATCGAAGAAAGCATTATGGCAACAGATCTGTAGTTATGACGTATAAAATTATTCCATTAGACACCCAGCATGTTGATGATGTTTGGCGTATTGAACAAGCGGCTCATGCTTTTCCATGGGCAGAGTCGATGATCCGTAAAGAGCCAAATCGTATTGCAGCAAACTATGTGTTAGTCGTTGATGATCAGGTAGTAGGTTACTGCTTTGGTCAATTAGTCGCGGGTGAAGGAACACTGTTAAATATTGCTATTGATCCTGCTCATCAACGAAAGGGATATGGCAAAGTGTTACTCAATGGTTTTATTGATGCGTTAGAAGCCAAGCAAGCGGAAGAGATTTGGTTAGAAGTCCGAGAGAGTAATACCGGTGCGTATAAACTTTATGAAGCAACAGGCTTTAATGAAACTAACCGCCGTATTGATTACTACCCAACGGAAAATGGGCGTGAAGATGCCTTGATCATGGCGTATATGTTTATGCCTTTTGGCTAGGCCAATAATCAGTGAGTAAGTGATATAAAAAAGCCGAGCGTGATGCTCTAATGCCGATCGTTTAAGGTACTTGAACGATCCTAAGATTGCGTAATAATCCCTACCAACGTTTGTTGGTAGGGATTTTTATATGTTAGTTGATGAGTTAAACCAAGCGCATGAAACGATGGAAAAT
>NZ_PYNX01000010.1:0-137164 GCF_003026755.1 Photobacterium sp. GB-50 | reverse complement strand
TCTTTTCTGGCGAAAGCCAAATATAGCAATACCCCGTGGTGGGGTTCCCGAGTGGCCAAAGGGAGCAGATTGTAAATCTGCCGGCACTGCCTTCGAAGGTTCGAATCCTTCCCCCACCACCATCTAATTTGAAAAGTTGTCGTCACTGACGTCTTTTCTGGCAAAAGCCAAATATAGCAATACCCCGTGGTGGGGTTCCCGAGTGGCCAAAGGGAGCAGATTGTAAATCTGCCGGCACTGCCTTCGAAGGTTCGAATCCTTCCCCCACCACCATCATTTAAACCAGTAGCTCAGGCTGCTGGTTTTTTTCTATCTATACCTTTACTCCCTCTTAAATATTTCCCATCTAAGTTCTAAATTTGTACGTAAAAAAATTGCTATAATTTCATTATATGATTACTTTTATTCATGACATTTAATAATGAACAACATGCATATTAAATATCATAAACATCAATAATAACAATTAAATGGATAGTATATGGCTTTGGGTTTCACGGAATTAGAACAAGAAAAGTGGAACACCATAAAAGTACTCATCGTAGATGATCAGCTCTCTTCTGCTCAACTCGTTAAAAGTGTCTTAGATAAAATTGCGATCAAATCAATTGATATCGCGACCTGTTACCAACACGCTATTCAGTTATGCCAAACCCAGCGTTATGATCTTATTTTGTTTGATTTCCATCTTAATCAAAATATTAATGGTGGTGAGTTACTGTCTTTACTCAGACAGCAAAACCTTATTCGTTCAAATTGTGGAATCATCTTTTTTTCTGGAGATCACTCACCTGAAGTCATTTCAACCACAATGGGAATAGAGCCTGATTGTTTTCTTACCAAACCCATTAACATCGGCACCTTAAAACAACGAGTGATCAGTGTCTATAAAGTTTGCTTACACAGAGAGCCAATATATCAAGCTTTAGACAAGCAAGATCATCAACAAGCAATACAGTTATGCCGTCATTTACTCCGAGAGCAAGGCCATAATCTGCATATAGAAACGCTTTTACTAGAGCTACTTATCGAAATAAAACAATGGCAGCAAGCAGAGCAATTATTACTTTTATTTAAGCAACGCTCTCAACACCATAAGTTATCATTGATTGAAGCAAAACTTGCGACAAAGAAAGGCTATCACCTCGAAGCGATTAACCGACTAAAACGGTTAATTAAGCATGTCCCTCTTTGTGTCTTTGCTTATGATGAACTAGCGTCCCTTTATCAACAAAATAACCAAGTCGATAAAGCTCAAGAAGTCGCCATGCAGGTACTCACCTTAACACCAACCATACCGCATCGAGCTTTAACTGTTGCTCAATTATCTGCAGATATGAATGATATTGATAACTTTCTGCAGGCAGGGAAAACATTAGCAACACATCTACCGATTATTGATAAGTTATGGCTAGTACACTTTGCTGAATATACCGCTATTTTCGAGCAAATTTACACAAACCAATTATCAAACCAGCATAACCATCGACTACACACTGCTATTAAAGATATCCATCACTTAGCTCAGCTAAGATTACAGGGTGAAAAAAAGCAACATTTAGACGCCTTCGCCAATATTGCACTGGCTCGTCTCTACCACATAGATAAAAAGATCCAAAAATCCAAAAGGCGTTTACTAAAAGGATTAAGTCCATTTTTCGGTGTGATGCTTCAAGCTCCGTCAATAGTCATGATCGAAGCACTTCCTATGCTAATCAGTTATGGTGAAAGCCGTTTAATTGGAGAGATATACCAAGTATTAATGACACGATCTGAACTCGATGAACACAGTCAGCACCGTTTAAATGAATTAAAAGAGAAACAGCTCATCATTGAAAATGTACGTTTACTTGTAAGCCATTTAGAAACAGCAAAAGCTAATTTGATACAAGATCCCAAACGAGCTGGTGCGCTATATCAAACGATTTTACATGATTACCCACAGTGTAGTGAGGCAATGCTAGGTTATTGTGAAAGTTTACTCAATCAAAAGGCTTACAATCACTCTGATATTCAAAAAAGCTTAAAACAACTAAAAACCATCGAGTTACCACAACCGTTAGCGGATTGGAGAAAATCCTTAATAGCGAAATTATCCTCTCCACAGGTCATATAATAACGACGGAAAATAAAAGCCTAACCTAAGTAGTTTCTAAACGAACACATACTACGTTAGGCTTTTTCGCATGACTCAATCGTCAATTAACGAATAAATCGGTTATAGATAAATAGCAGCACTAAAGCACCGACGGTGGAAATAATAATAGTACCAAGCAGACCCGACGCACCTATACCCAACAGTGAACCAAGGAAACCACCAGCAAAAGAACCAGCAATACCTAAGCCACATGTTGCAATCCAACCGCCACCATCATTTCCAGGCATCAACCATTTAGCGAGTGCACCTGCTATAAGGCCAACAATAATCCAAGTGATAATAGACATGATATTTTCCTTCGTCCGTGGCAGTAACAAGGTAATTACTGCACCATATTGATAAAAATACTTTTTAAAACAACATGTTTGAGTATTTCGTATTCATTCAGCATAGACCTGATAACTCACTCAGTACAAGTAAAGTACTCATTTTTTATCTCTTTTTATCATGACCTAAACTTCTAGCTAAAAATAGACTGTTATTAACAATCTAATATATTGATTTTTAATAACTATATTTCATCAACCCATTAATATTAAATTCTTCCTCAAAGCAATAAAACACTGATTTATTTATTTGACAGACTTACCACGAGGGGTATGTAAACAGATTGTTTAAATATGTTTCAGAAAAAACAACATTATCTTTAGCTATTCATCCCTTCTCGGTACCTAAAAAAATAAGTGATCTTCATCACAAACGTATATCCGTGAGAGACTTAATATAGTGACACTATTTGTATGATGTAAGAGCTAGCTATGAACAGATTTGAAGGAAAAGTTGTCATTATCACAGGTGCGGGTAATGGTATGGGTAAAGCTGCGGCACACCGTTTTGCCTCTGAAGGCGCAATTGTCGTTCTAGCAGATCTTTATCAGGACGCACTAGATAAAGTACACAGTGAGCTAATTTCAGAAAAAACACTGTGTGTTAAAACCGATGTTTCAAATGAAGCTGAAGTAAAAAACCTTATTGATCAGACCATTAAGAATTTCAATAAGATTGACATCTTAATCAATAATGCTGGCGTACATATTCCAGGCACAATATTAGACGGTAGCATTCAAGATTGGGAGAAGATCTCTAGCGTAAATATTAATGGTGCTATTTACTGCTCTAAATATGCATTACCTCACTTGATCAAAAGCAAAGGCTGCATTGTTAATAATGCCTCTGTTTCTGGTTTAGGTGCTGACTGGGGCGCAGCTTACTACTGCGTATCTAAAGGCGCTATTGTTAACTTAACTCGTGTACTTGCACTGGATTTTGGCCTACAAGGTGTGCGTGTTAACTCTGTATGCCCAAGCCTAGTGAAAACCAATATGACTAATGGCTGGCCGGAAGATATTCGTAATAAATTTAACGAACGTATTCCGCTTGGTCGTGCAGCAGAGCCTGAAGAAGTCGCAGCGGTAATGAGCTTCTTAGCAAGTGATGATGCCAGCTTTGTAAACGGTGTTAACCTACCTGTAGATGGTGGTGTTACCGCTTCTGACGGTCAACCTAAAATCGTTGCATAATCATAAATAACACCTACCGAAGGCGGCTCTTTATCTTTCTCGTCGCCTTCATTTCTTCCTCTTACCTTCGCTTTATATCGATTAACCTCATCGTTTATTTAAAAGAAATAGGCTCTACCAGCGTTAAATATCTATGTTAGTATCTTTGCTTATCCGTAATTAAAAAACTGACAGAAATCGGAATAAATGATGAAAGTTATCTCCTTCAATATCAATGGGCTACGCGCTCGCCTTCACCAACTTCAAGCCTTAATTGAAAAGCATCAGCCGGATGTGATCGGCTTACAAGAAATCAAAGTTCATGATGAAGCCTTCCCTTTAGCGGATGTTGAAGCGATGGGCTACAAAGTTTACTTCCATGGTCAAAAAGCCCATTACGGTGTTGCAATGCTATGTAAGCAAGAACCAATTAGCGTACAAAAAGGGTTCCCAACCGATGATGAAGATGCCCAACGTCGAATGATCATGGCCACCTTTAAGCAAGACAATGGCAAGAACATCACTGTCATGAACGGTTATTTCCCACAGGGCGATAATATTAAGCACGAAACAAAATTTCCTGCAAAAGAGAAATTCTACGCTGATCTGATGAATTACCTAAATACGGCCCACACTAACGATGAAGAATTGATCGTGATGGGCGATATTAATATCAGCCCTACGGATTTAGATATCGGTATTGGTCCTGCTAATGCTAAACGCTGGCTAAAAACAGGTAAGTGCTCATTCCAACCAATTGAGCGTGAGTGGTTACAAACCTTGCTAGACTGGGGTTTTGTCGATACTTTCCGTCAACTTCACCCAACCGTCGATGATAAATACTCATGGTTTGACTACCGCTCGAAAGGCTTTGTTGATAACCGAGGTCTACGCATTGATGTTATTCTTGCCACACCATCACTGGCTGAGCGCTGCATTGAGTCCGATATCGACTACGAATTACGTGGTATCGAAAAACCCTCAGATCACGCACCTATTTGGTCTGTCTTTAAATAATTAATAAAAGGTGAGTTTCTACTCACCTTTTTTATCTTCACTCTACTTCACCACAAGGGACTAATTATGAAGTTGTTTGTATTTGATCATTGCCCTTTCTGCGTAAAAGCAATGATGATTGCGGGCTTAAAAAAAGCCGATATTGAATTGGTTTACCTACAAAATCACGATATTGACGCACGTATCGAAAAAGTAGGCGCTAACATGGTGCCTATTTTACAAAAGCCAGATGGTAGCTATATGGCTGAGAGCCTAGATGTCGTCAAATTTATCGACAACAACGATGGCAGTCCTGTTTTAGCGCCGGAAGTACATCAAGATGAATTAGTACAATGGGCTGAAGCAGCACGAGATTGTGTACCCTACCTACTCTACCCACGCTGGCTAAAAATAGATCTACCAGAGTTTCAGGTTGAAGAAGCAAAAACGTGGTTCTACAACAAAAAAACGCCAATGTTATCCGTTAGCTTTGAAAGAGCCTTTGAAGATTCTTCGCACTACATTGAGCTGACCAATAAAGCGCTGCAAACATTGGAATGGGTAACACTGCCTTCTGAGCGAAGCAACCAGCTTAGCTATGATGATATTCATCTATTTCCAATGCTACGTAATTTAACTGTCGTGAAAGGGATCCAATACCCAACTCGCGTACGTCAATACATTGATGAAGTCGCAGCACTGACTTCAGTCCCACTTTATGATGATGTGGCGGTGTAAAAAAGCGCTGATAAAACAAAAAGCTCAGCATCTATCATTAGCATGCTGAGCTTTTTCTATTCAACTTTATTAATCTGTTATTTCAGTTAATGGCTGTAAATGGCGTAAATACCGCGCTTCAAGTTTTTTAAATACCCAGATTATGACAAACGTCAGCACCATGTAACAAAGCCCAGCAAACAAGAAAGATTCAAACGGCGCGTAGTAACGAGAGTTTACAATTCTCGCGGCCCCTGTTAAATCAACAATCGTCACAATACCGGCAACGGCTGAGCCATGAACCATGAAGATCACTTCATTACTGTATGCAGGTAACGCTCGTCGTAATGCACTAGGAAGAATAATACGACGAAACGCTTGAAATGGGCCCATACCATAAGCTTTCGCCGCCTCTATCTCACCTTGCGGCATACTATTAATAGAGCCTCGAATAATTTCAGCGGTGTATGCGGCAGTATTTAAAATGAAAGCAACTAACGCACAGAACCATGCTTCTTGCCACATTGTGCCCTGAACATTGATAACTTGGCTTAATCCGTAATAAATAAGATAAAGCTGAATCAATAGCGGCGTACCACGAAAGAAATAAATATATGCCCAAGCTGGAAACGCAATAAATTTATGACTGCTATTTCGCATCATTCCAATGGGGATCGCGCAAATTAAACCGATCACTAGCGAAACGGTAACCATCCACACTGTGGTGTAAAAACCTTCTAGATAGATTTCCCAACTTTCTGTAAAAATACTAAAGTCCATCAGCTCTACCTCGTCGGAATACTGTATTTACGCTCGGCCCAATTGAGTGCCAAGGTTGAAATAGAGGTAAAGATCAAAAACACAACCGCAATAGTAAAATAGAAGGTAAACGGTTTTTGAGTGGTTCCTGCAGCCAATGCTCCTTTACGCACCATGTCATCTAAACCAATGATAGAAACCAGTGCGGTGGTTTTTAATAACACTAACCAGTTATTACCAAAGCCAGGTAAAGCATGACGGATCATTTGAGGCAGTAAAATTCGACGAAAGGATAAAAATGCACTCATGCCATAGGCTTTACCCGCTTCAAGTTCACCTTTATCTACCGCTAAGATCGCGCCTCTAAAGGTTTCTGCCATATAAGCACCAAAAATAAAGCCTATTGTCAGAACACCAGCAACAAAGGGGCTGATCTCGATATAATCAGGAAGGTAACTTGTCCATTCGTGGTTAGGATCAGATTGAGTAAAAGAATTATTCAACCATTCATTAATATTATACAAGCTATCATTAAGTAGCATTTGACCACCGAAGAAAATCAGCATCATCAATACTAAATCAGGAATACCACGGATCACCGTGGTGTAAAGTGTGGCGATAGCACGCGCCCAACGGTAAGGTGAGAGTTTCGCTAAAGCGCCTAACATACCCAGTGTTGCTGCTAATAAAAGAGAAAGCAGTGCCACTTGTATTGTTATCATCGCCCCTTGAGCTAAAGACCATCCATATCCATATAAATCGAACAACGTCATACTCCTTCATTGTTCGAATAAGAGAGCACTTAGCTTAGCCCTTTGACGAACTCGCCAAACTAGAAGCTAGGTGCTCTTTATTCATTTATGACTTACTGACCGTAAACATCATATTTGAAATACTTATCAGCGATCTGCTTGTATTGACCGTTTTCACGTAGTGCAAGAATTGCTTCATCCAGTTTTTTGGTTAGATCTTTGTCTTGTTTGCGCACGGCAATACCAAAACCTTCACCGAACCATTTAGGATCTGTTAATGATGGGCCGATAAATTCAAAACCTTCACCACCGTCTTTATTTAGCAAACCTTCTTCTAATGCTGATGCATCACCCAATACGCTAGCAATACGGCCGGCTTTTAAATCTAGGTAAGCTTCGTCAAATGAGCCATAACGAACGATTTCAACAGACTCTCCGAAATTATCCGTTAAGTATTTGTCATGAGTCGTTGCACGTTGAACACCAATCTTCACACCTTTAAGCCCTTCTTTAGTGAAGTCGAGCTCGGTACCTTTTTTGGCAACAAACTTGTTCGGGATAAGAGCATACTTACCAGTAAAGTCGATTTTCTTTTTACGCTCTTCGGTAATAGACATTGCAGCGATGATTGCATCGTATTTACGAGCAAGCAGTGATGGAATAATACCATCCCAATCTTGGGCTACAATTTTACATTTGACCTTCATTTGCGTACAAAGCGCGTTTGCCATATCCACATCAAAACCTTTCAGCTCACCGTTTGGCTCAGTCCAGCTAAAAGGAGGGTAAGCGCCTTCAATACCAAAACGCACTTCTTTCCACTCTTTTGCTTGTACTGCTGATGCACCCATCGCTGAAATTAATGTTGCGGCTAAAATCCATTTTTTCATATCGCTTCTCCTGCTACGTTTAATTGTTCACACCAAGCCATGCTGTGAACCTTGTACTATTTGTACGGTTATCTAATCACAGAGGGTTAGCCTCTATGTCTTAATCGATAACCCTAAGTTTAGTAAATAGACGAAATAAATTGCTGCAATCTTTCAGATTCAGGCTGGGTAAATAGCTTATCGGGATGACCTTGCTCTTCAACAAGGCCTTGGTGTAAGAACATCACTTGATTGGATACATCGCGAGCAAAAGCCATTTCATGAGTGACTACCAGCATGGTACGGCCTTCTTGCGCTAAATCTTGCATTACACCTAATACCTCACCCACCAATTCAGGATCTAAGGCCGATGTCGGTTCATCAAACAACATCACTTCAGGATCAACAGCAAGGGCTCGCGCAATTGCTGCACGCTGCTGCTGACCACCAGATAAATGGGCTGGATAATAATTACGGCGTTCAAATAAGCCCACTTTTTTGAGTAAGGCTTCCGCTTTTTCAATCGCTTCTGCTTTAGGGACACCGAGCACATGTATCGGCGCTTCAATCACATTCTGTAGTACTGTCATATGAGACCACAGATTAAATCCTTGAAATACCATGGCTAAACGGGCACGAATGCGTTGAACTTGTTTATCATCAACAGGTAAATATTCACCGCGACGATTATTGTGCATTTTAATCAATTCACCATTAACCCAAATTTCGCCTTGAGTAGGGGTTTCAAGTAAATTGACACAACGTAAAAAAGTACTCTTTCCTGAGCCTGATGAGCCAATAATCGAAACGACATCTCCTCTTCTTGCCGTCAGCGAAATACCTTTTAATACTTCATTGTCACCAAAAGATTTATGCAGGTTCTTAATTTCTAGCGCCACGTCATCCTTCATGTGCGCATACTCCTGTCCCTTTAGAAATCATCTACTACTCGTTTGCCAATTCTATAGCAAAGCACGACATTTCATTAAAAATCATCTTTTTTGAAAGTATCATCTGAAATTCATGATTGCAACATTTCATTAACCTAACCAACATATATCAAACAGCACCATAACCTGCCATTATACCCACATAAACAGCATAAATACTCAGTTCTGTTTTTATATTCATTTTTCTTATAAGCAGGAGAACAGCCTTTTTTGGGTGATATAAATGAAGGACAAAAGACTAACTGGTAAGATTTGAGCAATATTTTATTTTATGTCTATTTTATTGACTCAACATTGACGAAAAAATAGCGGATATCTTTATAGTATTTTTTAACAAGGTCGAAAATGCCATAAAATTCGCATTCTAATATTACTCTGCTATGTTTGTTTGAAGAATAAAAATGACTCAAATTTGCATATCCTTGTAAGTCATCATATTAATTATCTCGCCTTTTTTTTGTGACCTTTAACAATAAAAACAAAATGGCGTTACATTAAAAGAGGCTATTCATATTTTTCAGTAACAATTAAATTATTTTTGAATATATTGGTTTTATTTAATGTCTCACATACGTTAAATAAAACCCAAAAAAACAACAAACACATGATAAATAACAACTATTCTTTTTTGGTATTTAAAGACCAGCCAAATGTAATAAAATTACATTAAAATTTTCTTTAGTTTTATCAAAAAAATTATATCGTTAATTTTCAATAATTTACAATCATGAGAGATATAACAAAATGTCTAATTTTGTTATAAATTTTCACAGCAATGATCTAGGTCAAATATATGATGCGTCACCTTTGGTATTATCTCCTCAGCGAATTAAATCTCACTTCAACTCAATTAAAGAGCACCTGAGAAAATGGAAAATAATTCTTTCGACTCGTTAATGCCACCAGCAATGGCAAAAAAAGCTGAAGAAGTCGGTGTTTACAAAGCAACTAAGCACCCACTACAATCTTTCTTCTTAGCGATTACCGCTGGTGTATTCATCTCTATTGCATTTGTGTTCTACACAACGGTAACTACAGGTGCAGGCGATATGCCATGGGGTATGGCAAAATTCGTTGGTGCATTAGCATTCAGCCTTGGCCTTATTTTAGTCGTTATTTGCGGCGGCGAGCTTTTCACTTCTTCTGTTCTCATCACTGTTGCTCGCGCAAGTAATCGAATTACTACTGGTCAATTATTACGAAATTGGGTTGTTGTTTATGTTGGTAACTTCATCGGCGCGTCATTCTTCGTAATTTGCATTTGGCTAGCAAAACAACACCTTGGCGATAATGGCCAATGGGGTATTACGGCGATGAAAATAGCTCAGCACAAACTGCACCATACCTTCGGTCAAGCCGTAATACTTGGTATGTTATGTAACTTAATGGTGTGTCTAGCCGTATGGATGACATACTCTTGCCGAAGCGCAACAGATAAAATCATGGTTATGCTATTACCTGTTGCTATGTTTGTTGCTTGTGGTTTTGAGCACAGTATTGCAAATATGTTTATGATCCCAATGGGCATCGTTATCCATAACTTTGCATCGCCAGAATTTTGGACAATGACGGGCATAGCCCCTTCACAGTTCGCAGATTTAACAGTTAACAATTTTATTATGAACAACTTAATTCCAGTCACTATAGGTAACATTATTGGTGGTGGTTTCTTAGTTGGTCTCACATACTGGGTTATTCATCGTCGTCCGGAACTTAACGGCAATAAAAAGCACTAAGTTCTAACGTCGGTAACAGGTATTTTTTTCTACTGAAATAGATAGATAGGTAGGTATACAATGGCAGAGCAATTTGCTGGATGGGAAGGCTTTACAGCTGGTGATTGGCAGAACGAAGTAAACGTTCGTGACTTTATCCAAAAGAACTACACTCCTTACGAGGGTGACGGCTCTTTCCTTGAAACAGAAGCAACTCCAGCTACAGCGAAACTTTGGGACGCTGTAATGGAAGGCATCAAACAGGAAAACGCGACTCACGCACCTGTTGATTTTGATACAGATGTTGCCTCTACTATCACTGCACATGATGCAGGTTACATTGAGAAAGAACTAGAAACTATTGTTGGTCTTCAAACTGACGCGCCTCTTAAGCGTGCTTTGATCCCTAACGGTGGTATCCGCATGATCGAAAATTCATGCAAAGTATACGGTCGTGAATTAGATCCTATGCTTAACAAGGTTTACTCTGAACTACGTAAAACACACAACCAAGGTGTTTTCGATGTTTACACGCCTTCAATCCTTAAGTGTCGTAAGTCTGGTGTTCTAACTGGTCTTCCTGATGCATACGGCCGTGGTCGTATCATTGGTGACTACCGCCGCGTAGCACTTTACGGTATTGATTACCTAATGAAGGAAAAACTAGCTCAATTCGCTTCTCTAGAAGAAGAGTTTTTGAATGGTGAAGACCTTCAGATGACGATGCAACGCCGTGAAGAAATTTGCGAACAGCACCGTGCACTTGGTCAAATCAAAGAGATGGCTGCTAAGTACGGTTGTGATATCTCACTTCCAGCTGTTACTGCACAAGAAGCTATCCAGTGGACTTACTTCGGCTACCTAGCTGCTGTTAAATCACAAAACGGTGCTGCAATGTCTCTAGGTCGTACTTCGACTTTCCTAGACATCTTCATCGAGCGTGATATCGCCGCTGGTAAGATCACTGAAGCACAAGCGCAAGAAATGATCGACCACTTCGTAATGAAACTACGTATGGTTCGTTTCCTACGTACGCCTGAGTACGATGAGCTATTCTCTGGCGACCCAATCTGGGCAACAGAATCAATGGGTGGTATGGGTCTTGACGGTCGTACACTAGTTACACGTACTAACTTCCGTTTCCTAAACAGCCTATACACTATGGGTCCTTCTCCAGAGCCAAACATCACTGTTCTTTGGTCTGAAAAACTACCTGTAGGCTTCAAGAAGTTCTGTGCGAAGGTATCTATCGATACATCTTCTATCCAGTACGAAAATGATGACCTAATGCGTCCAGACATGAACTCTGACGATTACGCAATCGCTTGTTGTGTATCTCCAATGGTTGTTGGTAAGCAAATGCAGTTCTTCGGTGCTCGTGCTAACCTTGCTAAGACTATGCTTTATGCAATCAACGGCGGTGTAGATGAGAAGCTTAAGATTCAAGTAGGTCCTAAGACTGAAAAAGTAACTGCTGAAGTTCTTGACTACACAGATACTATGGATCGCCTAGATCACTTCATGGATTGGTTAGCAACAACTTACGTTGCAGCACTTAACGCTATCCATTGGAGCCACGACAAGTACAGCTACGAAGCATCGCTAATGGCTCTACACGATCGTGACATCAAGCGTACAATGGCTTGTGGTATCGCTGGTCTTTCTGTTGCAGCTGACTCACTATCAGCTATCAAATACGCAAAAGTTAAACCAATCCGTGATGAAGACGGTATTGCAATCGACTTCGAAATCGAAGGCGACTACCCTAAATTCGGTAACAACGATGCTCGCGTAGATGACATCGCTTGTGACCTAGTTGAGCGCTTCATGAACAAGATCCGTACTCACAAAATGTACCGTGATGCGATCCCTACTCAGTCTATCCTAACTATCACATCTAACGTTGTGTACGGTAAGAAGACGGGTAACACACCAGACGGTCGTCGTGCAGGTGCTCCTTTCGCACCAGGTGCTAACCCAATGCACGGTCGTGATGAGAAAGGTGCTGTAGCATCTCTAACATCTGTAGGTAAACTACCATTTGCTCACGCTAAAGATGGTATTTCTTACACATTCTCTATCGTACCGAACGCGCTAGGTAAAGATCTTGATACTCAAGAAAACAACCTTGCAGGCCTAATGGATGGTTACTTCCACCATGAGTCTGGCATTGAAGGTGGTCAACACCTAAACGTTAACGTTCTTAACCGCGAAACGCTTGAAGACGCAGTTAAAAACCCAGAGAAATACCCACAGCTAACTATCCGTGTATCGGGTTATGCAGTGCGTTTTAACTCTCTAACGCCAGAGCAGCAAGCTGACGTTATCTCTCGTACTTTCACTGCATCTCTATAATATAGAGCGTACAGTTTAGTATGTAGGAAACTTGTTTCCTGATAAAAACCGGTCTTAATGGCCGGTTTTTTTATGTCTACATATCTTCCCCACAAGCCTCGCTATTGTTTATCGACTCAATGCAGATTTTTTAATAATTACAACATATCTATTACCAATAAAGTCATCTCTCCAAATTTTTATAAGTTAGCGATAAATTGACACAAAATAAGAGAATACCCCTAATTTCCATCCCGATATTTCGCTACAATACCCTAGTGGTTTGTAATAAAATAACACTCAAATAAACGCAGCATGCGGAGAAGTAATCAATGTCAGCAATAGGTCGTATTCACTCATTTGAATCTTGCGGAACCGTCGATGGACCTGGTATCCGTTTTATTGTTTTTCTGCAAGGTTGCTTAATGCGCTGTCAGTACTGTCATAACCGTGATACATGGGATACTCATGGTGGTCGTGAAGCTACGGTAGACGAACTTATGCATGAAGCGAAATCATACCGTCACTTTATGAATTCATCTGGCGGCGGTGTTACTGCTTCTGGTGGCGAAGCAATGCTTCAACCTGAATTTGTTCGTGACTTTTTCCGTGCTGCGCAAGCTGAAGGGATCCATACCTGCTTAGATACCAACGGTTATATTCGCAAACATACTGATGTGGTTGATGAAGTGTTAGACGCAACGGATCTTGTGATGCTAGATCTTAAGCAAATGGATGATGGTGTTCACCAAAATCTGGTTGGTGTTTCCAATAAACGCGTACTCGACTTTGCTCGTTACCTGCACCAACGCGGTCAAAAAACTTGGATCCGTTATGTTGTTGTTCCGGGTTACACCGATGACGAACATTCTGCACATCAACTTGGTGAGTTCATAAAAGATATGGACAATATCGAGAAGATCGAACTACTTCCTTACCATCAACTCGGTGAGCACAAGTGGGAAGCTATGGGCTTTGAATACCCGTTAGCCGGTGTGAAACCACCGAAAAAAGAAACCATGGAAGCGATTAAAGAAATCCTTTCTAGTTATGGCCATAAAGTGATGTACTAATCCACTCAACAAAAAATACAAAAAGCGAGCATTAGCTCGCTTTTTAATACGTGTTAAACGGTAACTATCTTAACGGGATAATGGCAAAATAATCGTCAAAAAGGTGATAAAAAATAACATAATGCCAATCGAAAGTGGTGCTGTATGTTTCAACGTAGTCACTGGCTCGTTCATTGATAGCTTCCTTTAATATTTTTAATGATTTTGATATATATCAAATTTTAAAGTGTAATGATGAATAAACACACAGCCAATATTGCAACCAGAGTTTACAGTATTCACCAAATTCATCTTCATACTTCTACTCTATATATCGATATACTGCTTCTGCTCTAGTGACTAAATAACCACTTTCTTATTCTTTTATTACCTATCTCTAAAACGCATTCAATAAATCTTATATACGGTACAAAACGCAACCAAAAACAGCAGCAATTTATAACAACAAAAATAAAATTAACCATGATAAAATGATGGTATAAAAGAAAAGCAAACGATTGCGTCACTATATACATCTTTATCTATAGTATTTAAAACCAACACCATCAATATCACGCAGATACGCATGATTTCCACTGTGAGGATATAGCCTATATGAAAAGCGACATCGATATTTGCCGTGACACCCTACTCTCTCCGATTGAAGGCATTGCCAAAAAAGCGGGTATTCAACCACAGGAACTGACACCGCAAGGTTCATTAAAAGCAAAAATAAAACCTGCCATTTTGAATCGCTTAGCGGATCAAGCAGAAGGGAAACTGGTGGTCGTTACTGCGATTACACCAACCCCACTAGGAGAAGGAAAAACCGTTACAACAATTGGTTTAGCACAAGGGTTAGCAAAAATTGATCGCTCAGTAATGGCTTGTATTCGACAGCCGTCAATGGGACCTGTCTTTGGCGTAAAAGGTGGCGCAGCGGGCGGCGGTTATAGCCAAGTAGCACCAATGGATAAGCTAAACCTTCATCTTACGGGTGATATTCATGCGGTTACGGCAGCGCATAACCTTGCAGCTGCTGCAATTGATGCTCGCTTATATCATGAATCACGTTTAGGTTATGATCTATTCAGTGAAAAAACAGGATTACCTGCGCTACGTATCGACATTAATAACATCACTTGGAAACGCGTGATGGATCATAATGATCGTGCTTTGAGAATGATCACCATAGGTCAAAATGAACCAGATAAAACCATTAATGGTTTAGAGCGCCATGACGGCTTTGATATCACAGCCGCCTCTGAACTCATGGCTATTTTAGCACTTGCCGATGATCTCCATGATATGCGTAAACGCATTGGCCGTATTGTCGTCGCTTATGATCTTGATGGTAACCCTGTTACTACAGAAGATCTGCAAGTAGCAGGAGCCATGACTGTCACTCTCTGCGATGCCATTGAGCCCACCCTAATGCAAACGTTAGAAGGCGTACCCACTCTTATCCACGCAGGTCCTTTTGCCAATATCGCGCACGGAAATTCATCTATTATTGCAGACAAAATCGCATTAAAACTCAGTGACTTCACCATTACTGAAGGTGGCTTTGGTTCTGATATGGGATTTGAAAAAGCCTGTAATATTAAAGCCCAGCAAGCAAAAAGAGGCCCTGACTGTGCCGTTGTTGTGGCAACATTGCGTGGCTTAAAAGCCAACTCTGGTCTTTATGATTTACGTCCAGGACACGCTTTACCTGACGGTATTTTTGCCAAAGACAATGATGCGCTGGTTGCAGGGTTTGAAAACCTAAAATGGCATATCAGTAATGCCGCCCGTTATGGTGTTCCCGTTGTTGTCGCAATTAACCGTTTCCCACAAGATACAGATGAGGAATTAGCGCAACTACAAGCAATGATCAAAGCAGAGAGCTTTGACACTTTTGTAGACGTTGCTATCAGTGAAGCCTTTGGTAAAGGCGGTGAAGGGGCGATTAAACTCGCAGAGTGTGTGGTAAAAGCCTGCCAACATAAAGCAAACTTCACTCCTTTATATCAACTAAACCAGCCATTAGAAGAAAAAATAATGGCTGTGGCTGAAGTAGGATATGGGGCTAGTCATGTAGCGTTATCAGAGGTAGCTCAGCAACAATTAGTCAAATTTAAAGCTCTAGGGTTTGATGAGCTGGCTATTTGTATGGCAAAGACACCGCTATCTATTTCAACCGACCCTAGTATTAAAGGGGCACCAAAAGGCTTTACCGTCCCAGTACGTGAATTAAAATTGTGTGCAGGAGCTGGATTTATTTATGCTTTATGCGGCAATGTAATGACAATGCCAGGGTTACCTGAAAAGCCCGCATTTATGAATCTTGATATCGATGAGAATGGCAATATTATCGGCTTAAGCTAACAACGGCTAAAGGTTAACAATAAAAGGTTGTTGTTGCTTAACGCATGCAATAACAACCTGTTAAACGACGCTATCTTATACTTGCCCGAATACAGAGATAGCTATATTACTTTAACGATATCACTCGACAATAACCAAAAAAAAAGACCTTAAAATAAATATGGCTTTTCATTTTTAATAATATACTGTAACAAAAAAAGATGCCCATATGGTGTCAGATCAATTTATTTTATACCTAACCTGCTACTCTCAATGGCAGAAAATAAAATATTAATGAGGCTAACTCAAATGGAAATGACCCACGCTCAACGCTTAATTTTATCTAATCAGTACTACTTGATGTCAAAACTGACACCTGAAAACGCAGCACATTACCGTCGCCTTCAAACCATTGTTGAACGTGGCTATTCATTACAAATGCGTGAACTAGATAAAGACTTTGGTGATTTACCTGAAGATGATTGCCGTCAAGTTATCGATTTTATGGAGATGTACCACGCTCTCCAAGAATCGTTTAATCTTGAAGATTGTCGTTGCGATGGTGCCAAAGATATTGATCAACGCCGATTACAATTCCTTGGTTTTGATGCTGCCACTGAAGCACAGCTTGTGCATTACGTCCGCTTCCTCGTTGATGATGAAGGTTTATATCCTCAATTTGAGAAAACAGAACATCGCTTCAATAGCCAAGTCCCAATGCTAGAAAAATACCAACGTATGCTAAAAGTATGGCGCAACTGTCCACGCCAATACCATTTATCTTGCAACGAAATTCAGCAAATAATCACAGCGTAAATTTTCATTCAGCCCTAAAAAACCGAGTCTATGCTCGGTTTTTTTATGGCATGATATATTTACCTTTGTCCCGATTAATAGCTATAAAACGCTCATAACATACCATATACACCTCTTTTTTGTGAACTATACCGTAAATTGCTATTGATATAAGGCATGAATTGTTACTAAATGGTATAGCTACATTCCTAATTATCTAAAAGTATAAAAATTTAGTCGAGATACGCTAGGGATTACGGATTAACATGGTACGCTTCTTTTCCTTCCTCTTTTTTTTCGCCACGCCAGTACTTGCCCAACCGACTCAGAATTTAATCGTTCTAACGACATTTTCAGAATCTGTACTAAACCCGATCGTTAAACAATTTAAACAGCAGTATCCAGAAAGCGAAGTTAGAGTCATTGTACGACGTGAAGAATCAGGGCTTCGGTTATTGCAACAGAACAACCATGATATTGATATTATCATTTCATCATCACCAACCTTCTTCCAGCCTCTAATCAATAGCCAAAAGTTATTACCGCTTCATGAAACTACAATTAGAAAAACGCCTCAGCAACTTTCACGTAATGTTTTTTCCTTCGGCCACACAGGATTCGGATTACTGTGGAACAATAACTATTTAAATAAGAATAAGTTACCAATTCCTAGCCGATTAAAGGATTTGATAAAACCTTATTACTATCGTCATATTAGTATTAGCAGTCCTTATCGTTCAGATACCACCCATTTAATGATTGAAAATATATTGCAGCAATATGGCTGGGTTGAAGGTTGGCGATTGCTCTATCAAATTGGAGGAAACCTAGCGTCAGTGGAAACCAGTGCGTTTTCACTCAGTGAGGCTATCTCTCGCGGTTTAATTGGAATAGGGCCGGTTGTTGATAGATATGCACACACTTATAAAAAACAATTTTCATTTGTTGATTTTAGCTATCAACCACAAAGCGCTTTATTACCCCATTATGTAGCCATGGTAAAAAACAGCCACCATTCACAATTTTCGAGAGATTTTGTGAGTTTATTACTTTCACAAGAATGCCAAACCAAATTAACAATTGACGGGCAACTCGCCAATAATGGTGATATTGGCCGAGATGAGTTTATTAAAAAGACGTTTAATGTTGCATCGCTAGATTACGATGTCATTCAGCAACGTTCAGGCTTAGTAAAGCACCTTTTTGAACAAACGATTAGTAGTCAACTTCCTCAACTTAACCAAGTATGGCAATTGCTGCATTCGATTGAAGCTTCATCAAATAAACTAACAAAACAACAACATGCTGATTTTCTTCATGCGAAACACTTAGCTTCTACCTCACCGATTGGCGTAGATGATTTAAAAAATAAGATATATCATGAGTTACCGCTATTTAGAGATAACCCGCAAGTTGATTATTTTAGACAGCAATGGCGGGGAAAAATGGCAGCACAACTTGAGCAAGCCATCGCATTAAGCCAAAAGATTATTAACGGGAATCCGGCATTGCAATGATCCGCTATATCAACAAGAAAACCATTGGTAGTCGCCTTATTATGGCGATTATTTTGATGGCATTTCTCACCATTACAGTCAGCCTTATTGCTGTCATCAACTGGGAAAAACTCAGCACACAAATTGAAACGATTACAGATAACAATATGCCAACCTTACAGGCAAGTTATCAGTTAGAACGCAACACCGCTGAGCTACAGGCAACATTGAATAACTTGGGCCAAAATACCAACCCGCTCAAGCATGAAACCATTAAAAACAAAATCACACATATTCTCGATAATATAAGCTTAGCCATTAATAATATTGCTAACCTACACTATTACCCCGCAATAAAATCAGGTCAACAAACGCTTGTTAAACAAATAGATAATTACACAACACTGTTACAACAGAGAAATAGTGGCTTGTTTACCTTAAAGCAGACAGAAAACAGCTTAAAATGGATCCATCACGATCTTATTGATGAACTGACACCACTACGCCAAGAAGTTGAGTGGAAACTCAATAACATGAACCGTCACGGAATTAAAAAAGACGCCGTTCAACTTGATGTTGTTAACAACGTTATGAATGAATTCTCATTAATTCAATCGATCACCATTAAAGAAAATGAGCTTCATCAATTAGTCGAAGAGATCGTTCAACAACGCAAAAATAGAGACATTGAAAACGCCTTTAATTTTATTGGCCATAAAATTACCGAGCTTAATGCTATTAGTAAGAATATTAGTAATTATCCTTCAGCCGTTCCATTTCGCCAATTATTAGAGAGATTTACCACAATCTTAAAACCAGGTGGTCAACTCGAACAACAACTAAAGCGGGATGTCGTTTTAGGGTTGCAAATAGACCGAGCTAAGCTGGATATTAAACAGCGCCTCTATCAGCAAGAAGAAATGATCCAAACATTGGTTGAACATGCAGATAACTCTCTTAAAAAACTAAATGATGAAACACATAGCGCTATTTTTCTGAGTAACACCATGTTATTTGGCGTTGTCTTTATTACTATCATACTCACTATTTTTCTCTCGGTTTACCTTGTCGGTAACGGTATTGTGAATCGCTTAAATTTATTAAGTAAAGATTTATACGCGGTTGCAAAAGGCGATCTTAATGTAAAAATTGCAACAACAGGCGAAGATGAGATAGGCATGCTTGGCGAAAACCTGCGTGACTTCTGTCAGCAAATGCAAGATATTCAAACCACCAACGCCCTTAACCTAATCAATAATACTCAAGCGAGCATCATCACTTGTAACATGCTAGGTGTAGTTGAATCTGTCAATTTACAGGCGCTAAAGCAATTTAACTTTGATCGTATAAGCCAACACCAAACATTATGGGATTTATTTGATAGCTCAGTATCTCATAAACTGATCCAACTCTTTGATCAAAAAAGCCCATTAAGACAACTAGGTGCCTATAAACTCACGGTTACCTTTAGTACAGATCAAAATAGTATCTTCTATCTCAGACTCGATTTTCGCGTATTCAAACAAGGTAATCAGGATAAAGTCATAATCACTATGACTGATATTACAGAACAAGAAAAAACCACCCGTTGGCTTGAAAGTAAGGTCACGGAAAAAACGCAATCATTGATATTAAGAAACCAACAACTAAAAGCAGAAATAGAAGATCGCAAACGTATCGAAGGGGATTTAATCGCCACTCAAGATGAATTAATCCAGGCGGCTAAAATGGTCACGGTTGGTCAAACCATGACATCACTCGCTCATGAGTTGAACCAGCCTCTTTCTGCTATTTCGACACGTCTATTTAGTGCGAAACTTGCAATTGATAACAAAAAATATGAAAAATTACCGGATAATATCGAAAAGATAGATGATTTAGTGATGCGTATGAGTAAACTGATCACTAGTTTACGTAATTTTGCAAAAAAACAGTCAGCAACGAATCCGTTAACGCGAGTTGATATTCAAGACTCGATCAAGCAAGCTATCGTCATCGTTGAAAGTCGCGCAAAAGTACAAAAGACAACCATAACAAACACCATTACCACACCGCTTTTTGTACAAGCCGATCAGGTACAACTTGAACAAGTACTGGTAAACCTACTGGTTAATAGCTGTGATGCTGTTGCTAGCTGTGAAGAGCGCCAAATAACAATTCTTCAGCTAGAAAGCACAAAAAAAACTATCAGGATTGCAGTTTTAGATAGCGGTAATGGCTTTAGTCATGACATTATTGAGAAACTATTCATACCTTTTACGACAACAAAAGATGTTGGTCTTGGTCTAGGATTAAGCATCTGTGGTTCAATTATGACAAGGTTAAAAGGTAACATCTTCCTCGCTTCTGGTCTCACAGGTGGAGCGATGATTGTTTTGGAGTTAAAAAAAGATGATGAGTGATGAAATAAATGTACTGATTGTCGATGACGATCAAGATGTATTAGATGCCTACCAAGAGTTATTAGAGTTGTCAGGCTACAATGTAGCAACTGTTCAAGACTCAACCAAAGTAATTAATATGTTAAGTCATAATTGGTCTGGAGTGATTGTAACAGATATGTACATGCCCGGTTTAGATGGCATGGAACTATTAGAAAAAGTTCAAGATTTTGATAACGAAATTCCTGTCATTATCGTAACGGGTCATGGTGATATTCCAATGGCTGTTGACGCACTTAAAAAAGGGGCGATTGATTTTTTACAAAAGCCATTACAGCCTAACGAACTGATAAAACTATTAGAAAAGCATCTACCTCAGCGTAAAAAGATCATTGAACAGCGTAAAACATTGCATAATACCGCCACCGAGTTACTTCTCGGTGAGAGTCCATTGATTGTAAAAATACGCGAACAATTAAAACTGGTTGTTAATTCAACCAAGGATGCCTTAATTGAAGGTGAAAACGGCACGGGGCGTCATACCGTTGCTAAAATTCTGCATAAGAATAGTCCACTTCATCAAGGCCCGTTTATCGAGGTTGATGGCTCAAGTATTACTTGTACCCCCGATCTTCAACGTAGCATGATTTCAGCTCGCAGCGGGTGTTTGTGTTTAAGTAATCCACACATTATGCCAATCGAAAGCCAGCAATGGTTATGTCGTTTCTTATTAGAACAAGAGCGACAAGGTAAAAAAGAAGTGCGTTTACTTGCTCTATTCACAGGCTCACCTGAACCATCGGTGGAAAGTGAGCAGTTTTTACCTGAACTATTTTATTTTTTAAGCCAAGTACGTTTTAGTCTGCCGACACTGCGTCAACGTAGTAGCGATATTACCTTTATTTTTAAACACTACTTAAAACAGAGTTGTAAAAAACTTAATAAAGCATTACCTGCTATTGATAAAGCCTACATCAACACACTCTGTCGCTATGAGTGGCCAGGGAATGTCTTAGAGCTTAAAAACGTTGCAGAGTTATATGCCATTGGCATTGTGAAATTAGCCGGACAAGAGCGTTCTAAACCCCTTGAGCAAATGAGTAGCCCACTGGATGATTTAGTTGATGGCTATGAAAAACAAGTCATTGAAGATGCGCTATACCTGTTTGCAGGACGTATTAATGAAGTATCATCATATTTGCAAATCCCACGTAAAAAGCTTTATCTAAGAATGAAAAAGCATGGACTTGATAAAGCCGAATATAAAGTAAGACCAAGCCATTAAGCAGGTCTGCTCATCAATACTCCTTGAATAGAAGCCTTCTCTCGCGAAGGCTTTTTACTATCAGAACAAAAATACGTTAGCGACAACCCACAATAAGCATTACACTTAGCGGCTGTTTTTCCGCTTTGGTTTACTCTTATGTCCTATCAATGTCCTCTATGCCATGAGTCGCTTCTTCTTGACGCTCATAGCGAACAACCTAAAACCTACCGTTGTTGTAATAATCACCAATTTGATTTGGCAAAAGAAGGCTATGTGAATCTCATGCCTGCTCACCATAAAAGCTCGAAAAATCCTGGTGACAATAAAGAGATGATGCAAGCTCGTCGCCTATTTCTCAATACAGAACATTATCAACCACTGCGTGATGCCGTCATTGCACAACTTGCATCACTTCTCCCTGATGGTGCGACTGAACTACTTGATATTGGTTGTGGTGAAGGCTACTACACCTCTGAATTTGTAAAACTACGCCAACAATTTCCTGCACTTTCCGTCCATGGTTTAGACATTTCAAAAGTTGCAGTGAAATACGCCGCTAAGCGTTACCCTGAATGTGATTTCTGTGTTGCATCAAGTCACCGTTTACCCTTTGCCGATCAATTATTTGATGGTGTAGTCCGTATTTATGCGCCATGTAAAGGTGAAGAGTTAGAACGCGCCATCAAACCCGGTGGAATTTTAGTGGCTGTGACCCCTGCACCACGCCACTTATATCAATTAAAAGAATTAATTTATGATGGTGTACGCCTTCATGATGTCCCCGTTGAAACGATTCCTGGCTTTGAGCTGGTTGCCGATGAGCAACTACACTACGACATGACATTAAGCGGTGAGGAAGCCACGGCATTGATGCAAATGACGCCGTTTGCTTGGAAAACATCAGAGCAAGTATGGCAGCAATTAGCTAACGCCAATAATTTCCATTGTGAGGCAGATTTCGCAATCCGCGTATATCGCCGCCAGTAACACTGTATTAATGCGAGTTATTACCATACGCAATTGATAATAACTCGTATTAACTATATTATTTATTATTGTTGTGAATTTTGCTTATTTTTAATCAATAAGCTCACTTTCAGGGATATCAATAATGAATAAATGGCTCGCTTTGAGTTTTAGCTTTGCCACACTTTTAACAGGTTGTGCATCTAACACCTCCGATATAACATCTTCGTCTTCAGCAAACCTAACCACGCTATACGACTACAGCATTACATCACCAAATGGAAAGACCTTAACAGTCGATCAATTAGCAACAGAGCTAAAGAATGCTGATATTATCTTAGTTGGTGAGTGGCATAGCCATCCTGCAGCTCACCTATTACAAAGCCAATTATTCGCTGCGTTATACCAACAAAATCCACAATTAACCTTATCAATGGAGCAATTCACCCGAGATAAACAAGCTGTTGTTGATCAATATCTTGCAGGTAAGATTGGTGAACGAACATTGGTATCGGAAGGTAATGCGTGGCCAAACTACGACAGTGATTACCGTCCGCTGGTTGAATTTGCCAAGCAGAATAACTTAGACGTGATTGCCGCTAATGCGCCAAAAAGTATTGTACGCTGTATTAGTAAAAATGGGCCTGAGTACTTAAATAAACTGCCACCATCAGAGCGCTCATGGATTGCACACTCATTGACTCTTAATAAAGATGCATATCAAACCAAATTTTTAAATTCAATGCATCACGGCAATGAAGAGCAAAACCTACGTATGTTTGCCGCACAAACCGCGTGGGACGATACTATGGCAGAAAGTATGGTCACGTATTTGAACACGCATCCAAATAAACAAATCATTCATGTCGCAGGTCGTTTTCATACCATGGAAGGACTGGGTACGGCTTCTCGCATTAAAGCGCGTAATCCCAATTTAAAAGTCGCACTTGTCACCCCAATAACAGCTTCAGAACTACTCTCTGATAATGCTCTAGATTATAAGGTTACTATGGCATCGCTTCCTGTTCGTTACGTACAAAAAGAAAAACAGAACAAAGCAATGATGGATATGATGAAAAGAAACAAGGATTTGAAGTGTTATAAATAACTTAAAGCAGTAAATTACCATAGCCCAGATAGAGCAGAACCCCATCGGCGGCCAAGCAGTTGGGGTTCTTAAGGGAGATAACAGCTATATCTCTTAGTAGCCATATTATAATGCCATAGCAACCTTTCTAATACCTGAACAGCATATCCATTCCGCCCATTTAATAGGTAAATGGCAACATAACTTTCATTAACATCCATAGCGAAAAACAGTGTAGATACTAATAATCCTCTATGTATTTTTTATGACAGCTATGTAGATATTTAGTTGCACTTTTTCGTTATTTTTTTTGAGAAAACTTTTTAAGACCACATTTCACTTTCTTTCCCCGAACGAAAAACACATGAAATCTTATCTCTGCCATCGCTACCCATCCCAAATTAAAGTAAAATAGAAAAAATACAGCTCTCCCAATTTTGAGCCAAAGAAAACTAGGAAAACCATGAAAAAAACATTTGCTTTAACCCACCCTAAAAAAGCTGTTCCTCGCGTTGTTGAAGCAGTGAAGTTTGAAGTTAAGAAATACCTACGTCGTGAGCGCAACAAAGCACTTCCTGCTGGCGCTGACTTTTGGGATTTTGATTGTAAGTTTGGTCATACCGAGCAAGAAGCCAAAGTTATTCATGTAAAAGAAATCAACAAGTACATCGATGAAGCTGAAAAGTTAGAACTACCATCATTATACTTAGAAATCTTGGCAAAGCCTGCAACACGCGCACAACGTCCAGATTTTGATTTCGACGAAGAATAATCACATCACGTTTTAGGTTATATTCTTTACGATAAAAGAGTCACTACGGTGGCTCTTTTTTATAAAAATAACAAACATTAAATAGCATAAAATTTAAATAACCTTTTATTTAAAATATATTTAAAAAACGATAGAAACCAATATCACAACAATAAAAAGCATTTAAATTCAAAAGGTTAAATAAGATAAAACTCAAACAGCACATATTTAAACGTTGTATTTCATCCCCATAGATTAAGATAAATAAATATATCGGTCTTTGTTAACAGTCGCTGTAAATACAAAAGTAATACGCATAGAAAAGCGGCCTCGGTATATAAGATGAGAGCTCACGCTAAATAGTGGCAAAATATTTAGAAAACGAACGGTAAAATATTTAACGAAAAAAAAGCAGCTCATTAGGCTGCTTTTGTACGTTAAATATCTCTGATTAGAACCAGCGTTCTAATGCACTACGGTCTAATTGCTTAAATGCGCGGCTGAGTACATCAGCAAGTTCTTGGTAGCGAGGTTGTGATTTTTTCGGTTGCATCGCATAACCTTCACTGACAATTTTCTGGTAGATCTCGCTGTACCATTTCGCCAGTGATGGTGGGAGTACGGTTTGGCTACGTTTACCTAGCCACCATAAACCTTGTAATGGCATCGATAACGCCAATAACGCAATGGCAACAGCTTGCGGCATGCCTGCATAATTATGAAATACCATTTGGGTCAAAATACTAATAGCAGCGACGGCCGGCATCACCTTAGTGGCAAACTTTGTTGCTTTGATATAGCGATGTTCAGGAAAAACAGCAGCCAGCTCTTTACGCATTGGCCATGTGCTCATGTAATGCTGACCGTCTTGGAAATACTTCCACTTTGTTTGTTGAGTCATAAAGCACCATTTATCAAAAAAAAATATAATCTTTAAAATTTTTAAGCAATAAACTTGATTAAAATTAAATTTATCTAAAAATGTTTTTGTTATATTGCTTAACAATCGCTATCCTAAGCACGCCTAAAGGTAATTGTTGCTGTTAATGGTATTAACTGCAAGTTAGGCACCCTCAAGGATGAACCAGAATTGCAGGTAACTCAATTCAAATACTCAAGAATGAGCACGAATTTCACCCTGACTAGACCGATAAATATATCATCGTCTATTCTATGGGTACTTTTTTATTCAAAAATGAATATCAACTTTCAGACAGATTATAGGTAGTCACTCTCATGTCTAAGCTGGTTTTAGTTCTAAACTGCGGTAGTTCATCTCTTAAGTTCGCAATCATCGATCCTGTATCAGGTGACGAACACCTTTCAGGTCTAGCAGAATGTCTAGGTCTTCCTGAAGCACGCATCAAGTGGAAACTTGATGGCAAGCACGAAGCACAACTAGGTGAAGGCGCGGCTCACGAAGAAGCTCTAGCATTCATGGTTGATACTATCCTTGCTTCTAAGCCTGAGCTTAAAGAGAACCTAGGCGCTATCGGTCACCGTATCGTACACGGTGGCGAGCAGTTCTCTGCTTCAGCTCTAATCGACGATGTTGTTCTTCAAGGTATCGTAGATGCGTCTGATTTCGCACCACTACACAACCCTGCACACGTTGTTGGTATCGAAGCTGCTAAACACAACTTCGCTGATCTTAAGAACGTAGCGGTATTCGACACGGCTTTCCACCAGACTATGCCTGAAGAAGCATTCCTATACGCTATCCCTTACAACCTATACAAAGAAAACGGTATCCGTCGCTACGGCGCACACGGTACTTCTCACCGTTTCATCGCTCGTGAAACAGCGAAACTTCTAGACAAGCCTCTTGATGAGCTAAACATCATCAACTGTCACCTAGGTAACGGTGCATCTGTATGTGCTATCAAAGGCGGTAAATCTGTAGATATCTCTATGGGTCTAACTCCTCTTGAAGGTCTAGTAATGGGTACACGTTGTGGTGACCTTGACCCAGCAGTTATGTTCCACCTACACGATCGTCTAGGCATGAGCGTTGCTGAAATCAACACAATGTTCACTAAAGAGTCTGGCCTACTAGGTCTAACTGGTGTGACTTCTGACTGTCGTTTCGTTGAAGAAAACTACGGCGTTAAAGAAGAAGCAACGCGTGCAATGAACGCATTCTGTCACCGTCTTGCTAAGTACGTAGCTAGCTACGCTGCAAACATGGATGGTCGTCTAGACGCTATCGTATTCACAGGCGGCATCGGTGAGAACTCTGCTCCTATCCGTGAAGAAGTACTTAAGCGTCTATCTATCTTCGGTATCGAAGTAGACAGCGAAGCAAACCTTAAAGCACGCTTCGGTAACGAAGGTGTTATCACTTCTGCAAACAGCCGCATCCCTGCAATGGTTGTTTCTACTAACGAAGAGTTAGTAATCGCAGAAGATACAGCGCTTCTAGCTGAAATCTAATCTAACGATTATCTTAACGGCTGGCTTTATAAGTCAGCCGTTTCTTCATGACATCCCGTCATGTTCTCATGTGGTATTGTTCTATAGTTATTCTACTAATTAAAATGAATTGTTATTGAACAGTGCTTTATCATTCAATAGTTTGAGGAATTCATAGTGTCCCGTACTATTATGCTTGTTCCAGTTGGCGCTGGCGTTGGTCTAACAAGTGTTAGCCTTGGTGTACTTCGTGCAATGGAACGCAAAGGCGTTCGCGTTTCTTTCTTTAAGCCTATTGCGCAACCGCGTAAAGGTGGCGATCAGCCAGATCTAACAACAACAATTATTAGTGCTAACAGCGATATGAAAATTGCTGAGTCATTCTCAATGGCAAGCGCTGAAGAATTGATCCGTAACGACAAAACTGATGTTCTTCTAGAAGACATTGTTGCACGCTTTAAAGCGGCAACAGCAGATGCTGACGTAACGCTAATCGAAGGTCTAGTTGCTACTCGTAAGCACCCTTTTGCAAACCAAATCAACTTTGAAATTGCAAAAACGCTAGATGCTGAAATCGTGTTCGTTGTATCTCCAGGTACTGATAACCCAGCTCAACTTAAAGAGCGTATTGAAGTAGCATGTTCTAACTTCGGTGGTATCAAGAACAAGCAAATCTCTGGTGTTATCGTTAACAAACTTAACGCACCAGTTGATGCTGAAGGCCGTACGCGTCCAGATCTTTCTGAGATCTTTGATGACGTAGAAGGTACTGTTCCTTCAAATGTTGAAATCATGCAAGTGTTCAACTCAAGCCCAATTCGTGTACTAGGTTGTGCACCTTGGAGCGCAGAGCTTATCGCTACACGTGCAACTGATATTGCTCAGCACCTAAATGCTGAAATTATCAATGCAGGTGACATCGAAACTCGTCGTATTAAGAGCATCACTTTCTGTGCACGCTCTATCCCTAATATGGTTGAGCACTTCCGTCCAGGTTCACTACTCGTCACTTCAGCTGACCGTCCAGACGTAATCGTTGCAGCATGTCTTGCAGCAATGAACGGTGTAGAGCTAGGTGCACTACTTCTAACAGGTGGTTACGAACTACCAAAACCTGTTATGGATCTATGTGAGCGCGCATTCGCGACTGGTCTTCCAGTCATGACTGCTCAAGGTAA
Organism: Photobacterium sp. GB-50; assembly: GCF_003026755.1. NCBI lineage: Bacteria > Pseudomonadati > Pseudomonadota > Gammaproteobacteria > Vibrionales > Vibrionaceae > Photobacterium > Photobacterium sp. GB-50. Next base: position 108,681 of record NZ_PYNX01000010.1, on the reverse strand, counting down.
CACTTGGCAGACTTCTCTAAATCTACAGAGCTTCACACTAGAAGTACCTGCAGACGATAAAGAGCGTGTAGAGCTAGTTAACGAGTACATGGCAAGCCACATCGACGGTAACTGGATTGAGTCTCTAACTGAAGGTTCAAACCGTGAGCGTCGCCTAAGCCCACCAGCATTCCGTTACCAGCTAACTGAGCTAGCTCGTAAAGCGGCTAAGCGTATCGTTCTTCCTGAAGGTGACGAGCCACGTACAGTTAAAGCTGCGGCTATCTGTGCTGAGCGCGGTATCGCGGAATGTGTGCTTCTAGGTAACCCAGATGAAATCCGTCGCGTTGCTGAGCAACAAGGCGTCGTTCTTGGTGCTGGCGTAACTATCATCAACTCTGACGAAGTACGTGAAAACTACGTGGCTCGTTTAGTTGAGTTACGTGGCGCGAAAGGTATGACTGACGTTGTTGCTCGTGAGAAGCTACAAGATTCAGTATTCCTAGGCACAATGATGCTTGAGAACAACGAAGTTGACGGTCTAGTGTCTGGTGCTGTTCACACAACAGCAAACACTATCGTTCCTCCGTTCCAAATCATCAAGACTGCACCAGATGCATCTATCGTATCTTCTGTATTCTTCATGCTACTACCAGACCAAGTATTGGTTTACGGTGACTGTGCGATCAACCCAGATCCAACAGCTGAGCAACTAGCTGAAATCGCTATCCAATCTGCAGATTCTGCAAAAGCATTTGGTATCGACCCGCGTGTTGCTATGATCTCTTACTCTACTGGTGAATCTGGTAAGGGTGCAGACGTAGATAAAGTACGTGAAGCAACGAAGATCGCTCAAGAGAAACGTCCAGATCTAGTGATCGATGGTCCTCTTCAGTACGATGCTGCAATCATGGAAAACGTAGCTGCTTCTAAAGCACCTAACTCTCCAGTAGCAGGTAAAGCAACTGTATTTGTATTCCCAGACCTAAACACTGGTAACACAACATACAAAGCGGTACAGCGTTCAGCAGATCTAGTATCTATCGGTCCAATGCTTCAGGGCATGCGTAAGCCAGTTAACGACCTTTCTCGTGGCGCACTAGTAGACGATATCGTTTACACAGTTGCACTAACTGCGATTCAGGCAGAACAAGCTTCAGCTAAGTAAGTTTTAATACTTATTTAATCGACTGATAAAACGCTCCAATACATGTCTTCAATTTTTATTGAAATGTGTATTGGGGCGTTTTTTATTACTGGAATAAGGTGTTTTAACCCTTTATGCTGGCAAGCTAATTAACGGTTAAGGACAACCTGTTAGCATGGATTTTCTCAACTCTCTCGGGCTATTTATTGGCTCACTGATCTCCAATACCCTCGCATCACTCTCTGGTGGCGGCGCAGGCTTAATTCAATTTCCTCTACTTATCTTTCTTGGCTTACCCTTTAGTATCGCCCTTGCGACCCACAAAGTAGCAAGTGTGGCATTAGGTGTTGGTGCAGCCATTAAACATTTACGTCAAGGCACACTGTCGTTGAAATTTACACTCTATGTGATCCTTACAGGCGCAATAGGTGTGATTATTGGCGCAAACCTGATCCTCTCTTTTCCTGAAAATATCGCTGAAGCTGCACTCGGTATGTTAATACTCAGTCTTGGTATTTATTCACTGATGAAAAAAGAGCTAGGACAAAACGAAAACGCTATTCATCGCGACATAAAAGGGATGATCATTGGTGGGCTTGGTCTAGCCATTATTGGGGTATTAAATGGCTCACTTACCGCCGGAACAGGGCTATTTGTTACCTTATTTTTAATCCGTTGGTTTGGCTTTAACTACAAACAAGCGGTAGCACTAACCTTGGTGAGCGTTGGGCTATTTTGGAATGGAATTGGCGCTATCGCAATTTACCAAGCAGGCGCACCGATTTACTGGCCTTGGATCCCCGTATTATTACTCGGTTCATTACTGGGTGGTTATTTAGGCGCTCATCTTGCTCATCAAAAAAGTAATCAACTCATTAAACGTTGCTTTGAAGCCCTGACTTTTATTATTGGCTTTAAGTTACTTTTCTCAGCTTTCTAGTCCACGTTATTTAAGGAGTATTTCATGGATAAAGCGATCATTGATATCTACTACTGCCGTCAATGCAATTGGATGCTACGCTCTACATGGATGACCCAAGAGCTACTGCATACCTTCAGTGAAGAAATCCAAACCATCAGCCTTCACCCAGACACAGGTGGTCGTTTTGAAGTTCATTGTAATGGTCAGCTTATTTGGGAACGTAAAGCCGATGGTGGCTTTCCTGATGCGAAACAGCTAAAGCAACGTATTCGTGATGTTATCGACCCAGAACGCGATTTAGGCCATGTAGATCGCCATAGTAAGCCATAAGCGATAATACCTATACCCAAGCAACCTCAAGATGCAGTGTTCAGCGAGACGACCTTAGTTCTCAGGCGCGGCAACGATTCGTAGATATAGTGGTTCTACATTGAGAATCGTTAACAAAGTCTGAGAGCTAAGGACGCTCGCCCTTTGGGAGCGTGTCACTGAGCCGACTTCTTGCGTCAGACAACTTGGAAAGAGCTCACTATTCCGCTTCGTTGCCTTCCTTGAATTCAACTCAGTGACATCGCTCTGAATCAGGCATCTTGAAGTCGCTTGGGTATAGTTCTAAATACAATAACGCCCTGAATGTGCTTTCTCTATTAAGTGGCTTTGCGCTTAAAACCAGAGAGCTGCATTCAGGGCGTTACTTTTATCAATTAAAAATTAGATCTGGGTGTGTACCAGTACTTCACCGTCAAAGCTGATCACAGATAGCTGGTTGCCATCTAATAAACCATAACTTGCAGGTAACCCATTACGAGGAATAGCGACAGAGCCTGGGTTAAACACAAATAGCTCATCTTTTGCTTCTGCAACAGGAATATGAGTATGTCCCGATACAATCACATCACCAGCACGTAAACGAGGATGTTTATTGGCGTTATACACGTGACCATGCGTTAAAAAAAGACGCTGTCCTGTTGGCAATAACACAAGGTTGTAATCTGCCATAATAGGGAACTCAAGTAGCATTTGGTCGACTTCGCTGTCGCAGTTACCGCGTACCGCCGTAATACGTTCGCCATAGCGATTTAACAGCTCAGATACCTTGATAGGATTGTACCCTTCAGGTAATGGATTACGCGGGCCATGATTTAAAATATCACCCAACAGAATTAAGTGCTCTGCACCACTTTGTTCAAAAGCAGCAATCATCTTTTCAGCACTCGCTAAAGAGCCATGAATATCAGAGGCAAAAAATAATTTCATAATCAAAAACCAGTCATTAATCCAGATTCGAAGTCTACTCGTAGTCTTATCAAATTTCCATGTTAGCGGTACTGATATCTCACCACGAAATGCAACCAAATGCTTATGCGTGCATAATATTCGTGATAATTCTCTTACGTCACAATATTAAGATAATGGATTTTAAGTCTCTCGTTATACTGATAATTTAACTGATATAGAATGCTGATATATAATAGAAATAAGCAACACATCAAAGCTTAGATGATGACTGATAATGGAATAACGACATGAATATTTTAATGACAGGCGCAACAGGTTTTATCGGACGAGCACTGATTCCTCATTTCAATCATGATCACGTCACCATACTTACACGTAACCCGACTCGTGCTTACAATCAACTCGGTCATCATATCCTCGCCGTTGATAGCCTAGATAGCTTCGACAATTTCGACCAATTTGATGCTGTTATCAACCTTGCGGGTGAGCCGATCATCAATAAGCGTTGGAGTGACAAACAAAAAGAGAAAATCTGTCAAAGTCGTTGGGATATTACCCAGCAACTCGTTGATAAAATTAAAGCCAGTCGTCATCCTCCGCATACTTTTCTTAGTGGTTCTGCGGTGGGCATTTATGGTGATAACCAAGATAAAACCATTGATGAATCCATCCCGCTTGATATTAACGATAACGACTTTGCCCAGAACGTCTGTTACCGCTGGGAGCAAATTGCTCTTGAAGCCCAATCAGAACAAACCCGTGTGTGCTTGATCCGCACAGGTATCGTACTTGGCAAACAAGGCGGTGCATTGGCGCGCATGTTACTGCCTTATCAACTAGGATTAGGCGGAAAAATGGGTGATGGTAAACAATACTTTCCTTGGATCCATATACAAGACATGATCAAAGGCATCATCTTTTTACTTAATCACCCAGAAGCCCATGGCGCATTTAACTTTACTGCACCAACACCGGTGACGAATAAAGTGTTTAGCCAAACCTTAGCCGCAACTCTAAAGCGTCCACACATTTTATTTACCCCTGCTTGGGTTCTAAAACTAGGGCTTGGAGAATCAGCACAACTATTGCTTGATAGCCAACGTGCGCTACCGAATAGGTTACAGCAAGAAGGGTTTAACTTTAGCTTCCCTTGTATTGAGCAAGCGTTAAAGCAGACGTTATGTGATTGAGAGAAACAAACAGGGCTGAAGAGCCCTGTTTGGTAATTATCATAGTCAAAAGCTTATATACTTATAGCGTTGAAGATTTACTTTCTAAAAGTTTTATCATTTTATTTTTTTGTTCAAGTTCATATTTAGCTTTTGTTAGCTCACTTTGATTTATAAAAAAATTCCCACTTAGACCAGCTGCAGCCCCAATTAAAGAAGCAAAAACGGTCCCAATAATAGTCAACTTCAACATTTTTTTATTGTGTTCTTTATCTTCAATTCTTCTTCGTCTTTCTATTTCTAATAATGCCAGTTTTGGTGTTCCATCTTTAAAATTAGAAGCTGCAAAATGATAAAGTTGTTCATTATCCATATCTTGATACTTGATATGAGTAGTTATTGGACCAGTGCTATCGATTGACATTCATTACCTCTTAATCATTACATACCAAGTTGTTCTTACTGATAACAAGCAACCATTGTACGAACTAACCTTATTAAACATAACTATTAACAGCTAACAGCTTTCATTACCTTAACGGCAACAACAACTTCTTGATCTGCGAACGTGACACTAAATACACCAACCCAATTGCCAGCACAGGTAAGCCTATCCACATTAATGGATGCAAGGTAAACGGCAGTTCAAAACCTTTTACCACCAGCAAACCGACAACAAATTCAGCACCAATCGCTGCAATAATCCCAGCTAATAACGCAATAATGCCGTATTCAAACCACAAGGTAGCAGCAATGCGTTTTCGGCTGGCACCGAGTGTGCGATAAAGCTGAATTTCGGTTTGACGCTCTGAAATACTCAAGCGTAATAAGGTCATAATCAACAGTAATCCACTCAGTACACCTAAGCCAGCTAATACCGTAAGTGACCAACTCACTTGGGCTAATAAAGCTTGAATCCGTGTTGCCATCATACGTAGATCAAGCACACTCACCGTTGGATAATTACTGGCTAAGGTATTGAGTAAATCACTTTGCTGATCATTCACTCTAAAACTCACTAACCATGTAGCAGGAAACGACTGCAATACATCTGGGGTGAAAATGAAGTAGAAGTTCGGCTTCATATTACGCCATTCCACATCACGAATGCTGTTTACTGTGGCGTTAAACTCTAGCCCACCAATGGTAAAAGCCAGCTTGTCACCCAATGCAATGTTTAAGCGTTTCGCAATGCCAGATTCCACTGAAACACCTGAGCTACTTCCCCATTTACCTGCAATCACCTCATTATGACTCGGTAAGCTTTCCGCCCATGTGAAGTTAAGCTCTCGTCTTAATGCAGGATCGCGTTCTGGACTATTGTCGGAAGTAATCTCTGCAGCTACGCCACTTTGGCTTTCATCTTCTGATAAGTAAAAGCGTTGCTCATTAATCGCGACCAATCTTCCACGGGTCACAGGATAACCTTCAGAGCGAGCTAATTGATTCGCATCTAAATAATCTAAATAGGCTTGTTGCTGATCTGGCGCAATATTAATTGCAAACACATTAGGCGCATCAGCAGGTAAGGTATTTTTCCAATCCGCAAGTAACTCGTTACGTAATAATCCAATCACAGCTAATAGCATTAACGAACACGTCAATGCCGCCAATTGCGTCGCGGTCTTCGCTTTACTACGATTGACACGACTTAACGCCAATGCATAAGCAGAGCCAAGCTTAATCTTCTTAAGTAATGCGATGGCAGCAAGGCCAACTAAAGCCAGTAACACTAACAATGCCACCATGCCCAATAAGGTCAGCCAAACAAATACATTGCTACCAATCCACCATACTGCTGAAAAAACAGGGAAGATCAACAACAACCATATAGCTGAGAACTTAGACGTCGGAGTATAGGTTGCTTGCACCGTATTCATTGCAGAAGCATTCACTAAACGAGAAAGCGGAATACCCAACGCTGGCAATGAAATGAAAAGAGCAAGCAGTAAGCTGATCACTAATGGCGCAAACCCAATAGCCGGTAATTCATCAGGTAACAACTGTTGCAGTGGATAGCGCAGTAACCATTCGAGCCCAAAACCCAATAGCAAACCAACACCAATCGCGACTGAGAACACAACCGCTATTTGTTGTAATAACCATCGCCATAAAAAACGACGACTTGCGCCAAGGCTCTTCATCATTGCGACTGACGTGATCCGCGTCGATGCATAGTGCTGACATGTAAGTACTAAGGTTGCTGATGCCATGAGTACTACCAGCACTAAAGTCAGTGATAGGTATTGCCTTGCTCGTTCAATAAAATCACCACTGCGCCCTGCATCGTTTTCAGTTAACCAGCGTTGGCTTGGGGTTAACTTCATCGTTTCACGAATATCAGCAAGATCAGGATCGGAGCCGGAAAAATAGTAGCGATAGCTGATCCTGCTACCTTCTTGAATTCCACCAATGGCAGCAATGTCTTTATTGTTGATCAATACTGCTGGCATTTGGCTAAAAGGGTTAAAAGACAGCTCAGGATCTTCTAAGATTCTCCCACTAATGGTTAGCTCCCCATCCCCCAGCATGAGTGTATCGCCCTCTTTGACATCCAGCAGCGAAAATAAGCGTTCTGATAACCACAACTCACCGGGGCTCACATGATGGTGCACAGACTTATCAGCCGCTTGTAATCGTAAATCGCCACGCAATGGAAATTTCGCATCAACCGCTTTAACGCTGACTAACTGCATACCGTTATCGCTAAATGCCATGGTACCAAAGCGAGTTTGCTGTGAAGTGGTGATCTTATTGGTTGATAACGGTTGTAAATCTACCGCTTGCGATGACTTCAATACCATATCTGCCGCTAACGCAGAGCGACCTTGCGAAACTATGATCCCTTCAACACGGCTTACCAATGCCGATAACGCAAACACACAAGCAATGATTAAACTCAGTGCCAAGGTAACTAGCCACAACTGACCTTGTCGTATTTCACGCCACGCCCAACGTAAAAAGAACGGACGTTTTTTCATCGAAAGTGAATCACTCTGCATGACGTTCATCCCTCGCGAGTTTGCCGTTATCTAATCGCATAATTCGATCGCAACGAGCCGCTAATGTATCGTCATGAGTGACAAGCACCAGTGTTGTACCGCTGTTTTTATTAAGTTCAAACAACAACTCAATGATCATGGCTGCGGTATGCTGATCGAGGTTTCCCGTTGGCTCATCAGCAAATAAAATTTTCGGTTTGATCATAAATGCACGGGCTAGCGCGACGCGTTGTTGTTCACCACCGGATAATTGACTCGGTAAGTGGGTTTCTCGCCCTTTCAAACCAACAACAGCAAGCAATTCTTTTGCTCGCTCAACATCCACATCATTATCTTGGATCAAACACGGTAACGTGACGTTCTCCAGCGCATTTAAAGTCGGTAGTAACAGGAAGTTTTGAAACACGAAACCAATAGATTCACTACGTAATTGAGCGCGTTGTTCATCATCTAACGTAGAAAGGTTATGACCAAGTAACTCTATTTCACCTTGTGTTGGTACATCGAGCCCCGCCAGTAATGTCATCAAGGTTGATTTACCCGCGCCAGAGACACCGACAAGGGCAATAGACTCTCCTTGCTCGACCTCAAGCGAAACATCCTGCAAAATAGTCATAGGCGACAAGGTAGTCGTGACTTGTTTTGAAACAGAGTGTGCCTTAATTACGGAGACAGACATGATACGAATCCTTTCATTGTTGATGCTGGTGTTTTCATCCACCGCATTGAGTCAAACACTGTTAGTTCTTGGCGATAGCCTCAGTGCTGGTTATCAGATGCCAGCAGAGAAAAGCTGGCCTGCACTACTGCCGCCACTGTTAGAACAGCAAAAACAACCAACGACCATTGTGAATGCGAGTATCTCTGGCGATACCAGTGGTAATGGGTTGGCACGATTACCAGCATTATTGGAACAACATAAGCCTGATTTTGTTTTAATCGAATTAGGTGCGAATGATGGCTTACGTGGGTTTCATCCTAAAATATTACGTAATAACCTTAGCCAAATGATCAATGAGATCCAAAAAGTGGGATCACAGCCACTATTAATGCAAATTGAAGTCCCACCCAATTATGGGAAACGTTATAACGAACTGTTTCGTAATACTTACCCATCATTAAGTGAAGACACCAATGTGCCTTTATTGCCGTTTTTTCTTATCGATATTATTGTAAAGCCAGAATTAATGATGAAAGATGGCCTTCACCCAACCGCACAAGCACAGCCGCTGATCGCTCAATTTATGGCAAAGCATCTTCAACCTTATCTCAACAAGGAAAGCTCACAGTGACACAATCTATTTTAATGACAGGGTGTAGCTCTGGTATTGGCTATTACTGCGCAAAAACACTGACCGAGCAAGGCCTTAACGTTGTTGCTAGTTGTCGAAAATCAGAGGATGTAGAAAGGCTCAATCAAGAAGGTATTCGTTGCGTTCAATTGGATATCACTTCAGAGTCATCCATCACAGAAGGTTTAAGCCAAGCACTAGCCATCACTGGCGGAAAATTAGATGTGTTATTTAATAATGCCGCTTACGGACAACCCGGCGCATTAGAAGATTTACCGACCTCAGCTCTACGTGAACAATTTGAAGCGAATTTCTTTGGCTGGCACGAGCTAACCAAGCAAGTCATCCCACTGATGCTTACCCAAGGTCACGGTAAAATTGTACAAAACAGCTCAGTACTGGGATTAGTCGCCATGAAATATCGCGGCGCATATAACGCCAGTAAATTTGCAATTGAAGGCTATACCGATACCTTACGTTTAGAGTTAGACAATACGCCGATTAGTATTTCTTTGATCGAGCCAGGACCAATTGAAAGCCAATTTCGCGCAAACGCAAAACGCATGTTTGAACGTCATATTGATATGAACAACTCTCGCCATTATGACAACTACCAAGACACCCTCTCTCGCCTTGGTAAAGAAAAGGTGACCAACAAATTCACTTTAAAACCTGATGCAGTATTACGACCACTATTGGACATCATTAATAGCTCTCGCCCAAAATCACGCTATTACGTGACACAACCGACTTATATTTTTGGTTTCTTACGTCGTATCCTACCAACAAGATTTCTTGATAAGTTACTGATAAAAAGCAATTAATAAAGAAAAAATCTGCTTAAAACCCATCGCTTTTAGGCAGTTTTCTCACCTTATAAAAGTGGTGATAAAAACAACATTTATAAAATCAATGATGATTAATATGCTGATTTATAACCACTAAACATAAAAAAACACTTACTCCAGTTAAGAATATCACCCAATATAACATTTTCTATAAAACGTAATATTATTGTCATATAACAAATGTAATGTGATCCCATAACTTAAGCTAATTATCAAACTTAGCTCTTTCTTCATTACGTTTAAGGTGTATATATGACATTGCGCCAAATTAACTTACTATGCGCGTGTATCACGTTAGTGCTTTTGCTGGTATTCGGTAATTAATACTGTTCTTTCTCGTTTTTTAAACACTTACTAATTTCTGATTCATTATCTCAACTTGATCCACATCGATTCATCCCCATATATTTGGTATAGCCTTTCAAATAGTCAACGGATCGAATTACATGTACCAAAATACTGCGCTAGAAATTAATGAACAAAATCTGCAACAGGTTATCGAGCAATCGATGCAAACACCTGTTGTGATCAGTTTTTGGGCGCCATCGATGCCTGAAACGCTAGAAGTGAATGCAACGCTAGAAAAACTGGCTCGTGAATACCAAGGACAATTTATCCTTGCTTCACTAAACTGTGAAACCCAACAAATGGTCGCTTCTCAGTTCGGTGTCCGTGGTTTACCTACTGTTGCTCTGTTTAAAGATGGTCAACCTGCTGATGGCTCTGCAGGGCCACAAACAGAGCAAACATTACGTGAAATGCTAACTCGTCATCTACCAAGTCAAGAAGAGCTGGCATTAAAACAGGCATTGGTATTAGTTGATAATAAAGAATACGCTCAAGCTCTACCGCTACTACGTCAACTGTCAGCACAACTTCCTAACGATAGCTTAGTAAAACTCGCTATTGCAGAGTGCCTGATTGAAACCGCTTTGTTTGATGAGGCCGAGCCGATTCTTGCGACAATCCCAATGCAAGATCAGGATGCACAATACAAAGGCTTGGTCGCTAAATTAGAATTACACAAGCAAGCGGGTAACTCGCCAGAGATCCAACAACTAGAACAGAAACTAGCGTCCGAACCTGACAATGTTGAATTACGTTATGAACTCGCCGTGCAATACAGCCAAGTAAACCGTAATGAAGAAGCGCTAGAGTTATTGATTGCAATTTTACGTAAAGACATGAACTTCTCAGATGGTAATGCAAAGAAAACCATGATGGATATTCTTGCAGCATTAGGTCAAGGCAATCCAATTGCAGCCTCTTACCGCCGTCAGCTTTACTCTTTGATGTATTAATTCGATAAAGTATAAATAGCAAAAAGCCCGATACGCTTTTAACTCTAAGAGTTCACGTATCGGGCTTTTTCGTATTTATTTATCGTAAAATATTACTTCTTACGATCGCGCAGTACATTCGTTAGACGTTTACGTTGGCGTTCTTGAGAAACAGTTAGCTTCTGCTTTTTAGTCTCAAATGGGTTTTCGCTATTCTGGAATTGAATGCGAATCGGTGTCCCCATCATTTCTAATGACTTACGGTAGTAGTTCATTAGGTAACGCTTATATGAACCCGGAAGATCATTAACTTGGTTACCGTGAACGACAATGATCGGTGGGTTATAACCACCGGCGTGCGCATACTTAAGCTTCACACGACGACCACGGATCATTGGTGGCTGGTGATCATCTTGTGCCATTTGCATAATACGCGTTAGTAGCGAAGTACTAATACGCTTAGTTGCAGACTGGTATGCTTCAATCACTGACTCATATAAGTGACCAACACCGGTACCGTGAAGTGCTGAAATAAAGTGAATACGCGCAAAGTCAACGAAGCCTAAACGACGGTCAAGTTCAGACTTAACACGCTCTTTCACTTCGTTATCTAAACCATCCCACTTGTTCACAGCAATCACTAATGAACGGCCTGCATTTAGCGCAAAACCTAATAAGCTTAGATCTTGATCTGAAATGTTTTCACGAGCATCGATAATCAACAATACAACGTTAGCATCTTCAACCGCTTTTAACGTTTGAATAACTGAGAATTTCTCAACCGCTTGGTGCATGTTCTTACGACGACGGATACCCGCAGTATCGATCAATACGTACTCTTGACCATCACGTTCCATTGGAATGTAAATAGAGTCACGCGTTGTTCCTGGCATATCGTAAACAACAACACGTTCTTCACCTAAAATACGGTTTGTTAGTGTTGATTTACCTACGTTTGGACGACCAATAATTGCAAGCTTAATTGGCTGCTCTTGAAGACGCTTATAGGCAGCTTCTGCATCCGCTTCAGAAAGGTTTGCTTTCTCGATATCTTCAACCGATGTGAGATCTTCAAGTTGAAGTTCTTGCTCTTCACCTTCTTCTGCAAGCTCTGCATTCAGTTTGTCAGAGAACGGTGCTAATGCGCGCTCCATCAATGCAGTAACACCACGGTTTTGAGTTGCTGCAATTTGGTACATTGCATCAACGCCTAAACGCCAGAATTCAGCACAAGCACTGTCTGCATCAATACCATCAACCTTGTTTACCACAAGGAACGTTGGTTTTTGACGGCTACGTAAGTGCTTAGCAATTGCTTCGTCTGCGGCAGTTAAACCAGCACGACCATCTACTAGGAACAGAACAACATCAGCTTCTTCGATCGCTGCTAATGACTGTTCAGCCATTTTTGTTTCAACGCCTTCCTCAGTACCATCAATACCACCGGTATCGATAACAATGAATTCATGCTCTTCTAGCTCTGCTCTACCGTATTTACGATCCCTAGTTAAGCCAGGAAAGTCAGCAACAAGTGCATCCCTTGTGCGAGTAAGACGATTAAATAGCGTCGATTTACCCACGTTCGGGCGCCCGACTAGGGCAACAACAGGAATCATAACTACCTCTTACTTTTCATAGTCTTATTGACATTTTTACCGTTCATTCTTGCCTCCAGTTCACATTTCTGAGAACCTTCATCCGACAATAATATATTCAACGGATATAACAACAACGGCTCCAACTACGTATCGCAGCTGGAGCCGACAAATTAATCTAGCGACATTATACCGTTTTATTGCGGTATTTGCATTTTGTTGATTTCACCATCTCGGGTTACAACAATAAAGCCATTATCGTCTAGTGCAACAGGCGGTACAGCAATACCACTACCGTCGACTGATTCTTGAGAAACAAACTCGCCACTTTGGGTATCAAGCCAGTGTAAGTAACCTTCAGCATCACCCACAACTAAATAACCATCAATCACAGCAGGCGCACTTAGCTGGCGATATTGTAAATCAGTGTTCTGCCATAGCTCTGTACCACTACGCGCATCAACAGCAACAATATGATCTTTCGCTGTTACTAAGAATAGCTCACTACCATCAATAACAAAGTCAGTTGCTGACGAATAGTTACGTTTCCATGCGATCTGACCAGAACGAAGATCGATCGATACTAATGTGCCATTATAACCAACAGCATATAAACGATCGCCATCAATAACTGGTGACGCATCAACGTCAACTAAACGATCAATTTCTGTTGAACCTTTTGGTGACGCAATCAATTGTTGCCACAACATACGTCCATCAGACATTAATGCGCCAGCTATACGTCCATTCGCTAAGCCCCAGAACACACCACCAGAAACAGCAACCGGTGAACTATCACCTCGTAATGTCAAGGTTGGAACTTCATTGCTGACTTGCCATTTAGAAACGCCCGTTTCAGCATCAAGTGCTTGCAGCACACCCAAGCTGGTATTAACAACAACTAAGCCATCAGAAACAAGTGGTTTTGACAGAACTTCACCAGCGACAGTGGTACGCCATACTTCCTTACCCGTCTCTGCATCAAGTGCAATGACTTTTGCATTGGCTGTACCGACGAACAGTTTACCATCACCTAAAACAAGTCCACCAGTCAACAACGCGCTGCTGTCTTTTTCTAGATCAGTTTTCCATTCAACTTTACCATTTGCTGGATTCAGTGCTTCGATCAAACCATTACGATCTGCAACGTACACTTTATCTAGCCCAACAACGGGGGTGAGTTTTGAGTAATAACCAGAAACACCGTTACCTACGCTACGGCTCCAATCTGTTTTTGGTGTGAAAGTATTATCAACCTTTGGCAATGGTGCCATTTGAATTGAATCGACTTCACTTGCACAACCCGATAGCACGCTTACTGCAACAGCAACGGCCAAAACACGTTTTAACACCTTATGCATCATCATCTGCCTTATTGCGCTAAATCATCAAGTTTCATTTGCAGCGCAGGTGACGAACCTTCCTGCTGAGCTTCTACATATGCTTCACGTGCACCAGTGATATCACCTTTTTGTAACAGGATATCACCACGCAGTTCAGCAACGTTTGACTTCCAGCTTGGCACTGTTACTTTTTTAAGCTCAGCTAATGCTTCATCAAATTTTTGTTGCTCAGCATAAATACGAGCTAAACGTGTTGTTGCCAATGGCAAAATAGCGTCATCTTTAGTGTGATTAATCACCCACTGAAGTTGCTCAACCGCACCGTCCAGATCTTTATTATCTACCTGAACTTTCGCTAGCTGTAGTGCTGTCAGTACCGCATATTGACTATCTTTATTCGCATCAATAAACGTTTTTGCTTCAGCGACTGCGTCTTTGCTGTTTTCATCAAGCGCAGAAACAACTTGTGTATAGGTGTCAGATGCAACGTGTTTTGCAACATGTACTTCAGACTGGTAGTAACGCCAGCCCCAAAGACCACCTAAACCAATCACGGCACCTAGAACAACGGCTTTGCCGTTTTCTTGCCACCACGATTTAATCGCTTCAACCTGTTGTTCTTCTGTGGCGTAGTCGTTCACTTCCTGTCCTCTCTTAAATCAATGCTGCCAGCTTCGCGGCAACCTCATCCTGTGCCATGGTCGTCTGCTCACCGCCGTGTAAATCTTTTACTACTACGGAGTTTTCAGCTATTTCATTTTCTCCAAGAACTAGTGCAACCGCGGCACCAACGTTGTCAGCACGCTTAAATTGCTTCTTGAAGTTACCACCACCAAAGTTAGTCATCACTCGTAAACCTGGTACTTCAGTACGTAGTTTTTCAGCTAACTTCATACCCGCAGCTAATGTGCCTTCACCAGCTGTAACCATGTATACATCTACAGAACGACGAACCTCATCTTTTTCTAATGCTTCCATTAGTAATACTAGACGCTCAAGCCCCATCGCAAAACCAACTGAAGGTGTCGCTTTACCGCCTAGTTGTTCAACTAGACCATCATAACGACCACCACCACAAACAGTGCCTTGTGAACCAAGGCTCTCTGTGATCCATTCAAATACAGTACGGTTATAATAATCTAAACCACGTACAAGACGTTCATTTACTTGATATTTGATGCCAGCAGCGTCTAATAGTTCACATAAACCAGCAAAGTGTTCTTTAGACTCTAGATCTAAGTACTCTGAAAGTTTAGGTGCATCTTCTAGAATTTCTTGAATTGCTGCATTCTTAGTATCTAAAACGCGTAATGGATTGGTGTACATACGGCGTTTTGCATCTTCATCAAGCACATCTAAGTGTTGCTCTAAAAATGCGATTAAAGCTTTACGGTATTCTGCACGCGCTTCGAGTGAACCTATTGAGTTTAACTCTAAACGTACGTGCTCATTAATACCAAGTTCACGCCATAGACGTGATGTCATCATGATCAATTCAGCGTCAATATCAGGGCCATTAAGACCAAAGACTTCTACACCGACTTGGTGGAATTGACGGTAACGGCCTTTTTGAGGGCGCTCATGACGGAACATGGGACCAATGTACCAAAGACGCTGTTCTTGGTTATATAGTAAACCATTTTGAATACCAGCACGTACACATCCCGCAGTCCCTTCAGGACGTAGCGTTAAGCTATCACCGTTACGGTCTTCAAAAGTGTACATTTCCTTTTCAACAACGTCGGTCACTTCACCGATAGCACGTTTAAACAAATGTGTTGATTCAACAATCGGCATACGAACTTCATTGTAACCGTATGCACTGATCACTTGTTTAACTGTACCTTCGACTTTCTGCCAAAGTGGAGATTGTGTTGGAAGGCAATCGTTCATGCCTCGAATTGCTTGAATTTGTTTCGCCACGTTTATTCTCGTTAACCGCTGGGTATTAGAATCGAATATATAATTTCTTTTTGAAATAGTGAACCATGCTCACCGATATGAGCATGGTTTTTTGATTATATATCTTGTTGTTTTACATCAATGCGGTTGTTTTGATCTAACATTGATGCCTTTGCTCGAATTTTACTCTCAAGCTGATCAATCACATTGTCGTTATCAAATCGCTCTTTTTGACGAATACCGTCTTCATAAAAAGCACTCTTACGGTTACCGCCAGCAATGCCTAAGTGAGACGCTTCTGCTTCACCAGGGCCATTAACCACACAACCAATCACTGAAACATCCATTGGAACAACGATATCTTCTAAACGTTGTTCTAACTCGTTTACCGTACCGATAACATCGAACTCTTGACGTGAACATGTTGGACAAGCAATAAAGTTGATGCCACGAGAACGAATGCGTAATGATTTTAATATATCAAAACCAACTTTGATTTCTTCAACAGGATCAGCTGCAAGCGAGATACGTAACGTATCACCAATACCTTCTGATAGAAGCATGCCTAAACCTACGGCTGATTTAACCGAGCCAGCACGAGCACCACCAGCTTCGGTAATACCAAGGTGAAGGGGTTGAATAATTTGCTTCGCAAGCTGACGGTATGACTCAACAGCAAGGAAAACATCTGACGCTTTTACGCTGACTTTAAATTGGTCAAAGTTCAAACGGTCTAATATTTCCACATGACGCATTGCTGACTCGACCAAAGCTTCAGGTGTCGGTTCACCGTATTTTTGCTGGATTTCTTTTTCAAGAGAACCTCCATTTACGCCAATACGGATAGGAATGTTTTTATCACGAGCACATTCAACCACAGAGCGAATACGATCTTCACGACCAATATTACCAGGGTTAATACGTAAACAATCCACACCGTATTCTGCCACTTTAAGTGCAATGCGGTAATCAAAATGAATATCAGCAACCAGCGGAATATTCACTTGTTGCTTGATCAATTTAAAAGCTTCCGCGGCATCCATCGTTGGTACAGAGACACGTACAATATCAGCACCAACTTTTTCTAATGCCTTGATCTGTGCAACAGTCGCTTCGATATCTGTTGTACGAGTATTGGTCATCGACTGAACGGCGATAGGTGCACCATCGCCAATAGGAACATTACCGACATAAATTCGGCTCGATTGACGGCGTATAATTGGTGATTCGTTATGCATTGCTCTTTCTCTACATTACTGCGGTAGCTTAAGTGTTACTGGCTTAGACGCGGAGTAACGACTTAAATCAAAAGGTTGACCTTTAATATTAATTTTAACGGCACCAGGTGCACCAAGTCGAACACGAAATGGTGCTTTACCTTCTAAATCTAATACTTGACCAGCTTTCTTGATACCAGACTCTAATTGTTTACCCGTTGCATCACGCACATCTATCCAACAATCAGCTGAAAACTTTAACTGTAACTGTGGTGCAGTTGCATCAACGACAGGTGTTACATTCGCTATTGTTTCAGCATTAGCAGTTGTATCAGTGGCTGTTGATACTGATGTTGCGGCTGTTTCAGCATTCTCAGCAGGCGTTGTTGACACTTCCGCTGTAGTACCCGTTGCAGCCGTCGATGCGGTTGTTGGAGATGAATCTGTCACAGCATCAGCAGATGTTGTCGATGCGGCGTTTTTTTGTTCTGTACTAGTTGATGCTGAGTGATCCACATCGGTATCGACTGTTGCTGGTTGAGTCGCACTAATTGATGCATCATCACCATTTAATGTCGTTACTATCGTTTCATCAGAGCCCTGCTCTTGCTTTTCATGAGCCGCGGTTTGATCTGCTGTAGTTGTTGTAGCAACTGGCGCTTGTTCTAAATGAATATTTTGCCACCACCAAACAGCGGTTACACCAACAAAAACAGCAGCAAGAATCCATGTTAATCCCATAATGCGACTATCATGTGCTTCACGTTTCGTTCGACGTGAAAAGCTTTGCATTTCTTGCGCTTTTGGCTTGGTGTGTCCACATTTGTCAAGCAAGGCTAATACAGCTTCTTCTTCCAAACCGACATATTTTGCATATGAACGCACATAGCCACGTGTAAACGTGGCTAATTGGGCTTGGTCAAATCGATTATTTTCTATGTTATCAATAACAGAAAGTCGCAACCTCAAACGGTTCGCAATATCCTTTTGTGAATAGCCTAGTTGCTCTCTAGCTTGACGGAGTACGTCACCTGGAAGCTGTGTTCCTTCTGTTATTTTTTGTTCTTCATTATTTTCAGTATTCATTGGCCAAATAATTCTGATATTGCAGAGAATCTGGGTATTTCTCTTTCAGCAAAATAGCGTATTTTTTTGACTGCGTTAAACGTCCAGCTTGTCTTTCCAACTGAATGAGCAACCACAAACTGTCTGCTGTGTACCCATATCTCTTATTAAATTTGAATAACTGTACGCGAGCATCTTTAAAATTGTTAGATTCAATTTCAACTTGCGCCAGTTGCAACATAGATCTCGGTCGGTACGGGTCATGGGAAAGCGCATTTTCAAAATAACCCGTCGCTGCTTCTAAATTACCTTGTTTACGACTACATAAGCCTGCATTTTCATAACTTGCCGAAATCAGATAATAATAAGGTTGTTCAATCGCTTTAACAAAAGCGGCAATGGCTTCATCATAGCGCCCTTCACTACACAAGAATACACCATAGTTATTCAAAACATCGCCATTTTTAGGCGAATGTTTTAATGCTTTTCGGTACATTTTCTCTGCAGCGTCTTTTTCACCAACTTTTTGATAATAATAAGCCATTGAAATTTGTGCACGGTAGTAATTAGGATCATACCTTAATGCTATTTCCAAATTTTCTCGTGCACGCTCCCACTGACCATCTTTTAAATAATTTAGCCCTAGGTTCAATCTCGCTTCTGAGGCTGCTTTGGCATCAAATTCTTTACCATTATCGACCACATCAACTGTGGCACAGCCTGTAAATAATAGGCATGACAACAGTGGATACACGCTCCATCGTACCATTTTCGCTCACCTCAACATCCATGTGAAATTGCGCAGTTATTTATAGTAGCCTGATTTTAGACCGCTTTTACTGCAATTTGTTCACCCGTATTCAATTTTGCTTGGGTACGCTTAGTACGGTCAATAACATCCCCGACTAACTGACCACAAGCCGCATCAATATCATCACCACGAGTCTTACGAACCGTTACTGTGAAATCGTATTCCATCAGTGTTTTCATAAAACGATCAATACGAGAATTACTTGGCTTTTTATATGGTGAGCCAGGGTACGGGTTAAACGGAATTAAGTTAATTTTTGCTGGCGTATCTTTTAATACTTTCGCTAATTGACGAGCATGCTCCATGTCATCATTAACATGATCTAACAATACGTATTCTACCGTTACTCGACCACGGTTCGCATTCGTTGAATTCACATAACGACGAACAACATCTAAAAATGTTTCAATATTCCAACGATCATTGATTGGCATGATTTGAGAGCGCAGCTCATCCGTTGGTGCATGCAATGAAATAGCTAAAGCAACATCAATTGTATCAATCATTTGCTCAAGGCCTGATACAACACCCGAGGTTGAAACTGTAACGCGACGCTTAGATAAACCAAAACCTAAATCATCAAGCATGATTTCTAATGCAGGGATCAGGTTTTTCATGTTCAATAATGGCTCACCCATTCCCATCATTACGATGTTGGTGATTGGACGACGACCGGTGTCTTTTTGAATACCGACTTCTTTTGCAGCACGCCATACCTGACCAATAATTTCTGATACACGTAAGTTACGGTTGAAGCCTTGTTGTGCTGTTGAACAGAATTTACATTCTAATGCACAGCCAACTTGTGAAGAAACACATAAAGTCGCGCGATCTTCATCAGGAATATAAACGGTTTCAACATCTTGATCGCCAACACGCATCGCCCATTTAATCGTACCATCCGTTGAGTACTGAGCTTCAGATACATGCGGCGCACGAATTTCAGCGACACGTTTTAATTTTTCACGTAATTTTTTATTAATATTGGTCATTTGATCGAAGTCATCACAACCGAAATGATAAATCCATTTCATGATCTGATCTGCACGGAATGGCTTCTCATTAAGTTCTTCGGCAAAGTATTTACGCAGACCTTTGCGATCGAAATCCAGCAGATTGATTTTGACAGTTGTCATCGGTTGGTGCCTCACTAAAAATGACTATTGCTGCGCCTTAATAACCAAGCTCTATCGATGGCTTAGTTATCTCGGGTTTAAGGCGCGAAATTGTACAGACTTTATGGCATGGTTTCCACACCTAGACTCTATGGTTATTTTAGTGTTGCCAATTTCAAAACGCTAGATACAACAACGGGAAGTCAATACTTCCCGTTAATAATATGATTAATCTATTTTTTCAGTGCTTCGCATTAGTACCACTCACTGAATACTCATAAAATTAAAACCTTTATTCACCTCGTGGGCAAATTTCATCTTCAGCAAAGAAGTATGCAATTTCACGCGCAGCAGATTCAGGACTATCTGAACCATGTACTGAGTTATGACGCATACTTAATGCAAAGTCACTACGGATAGTGCCACAAGCCGCTTCTTCAGGGTTAGTTTTACCCATCAACTCACGGTAACGTGTAATCGCATTTTCACCTTCAAGTACTTGAACCATGACAGGACCTGATGTCATAAATGCCACTAAATCATCAAAGAAAGGTTTACCTTCATGCTCTGCATAAAAACCTTGCGCTTTCGCACTGTCTAAATGCAACATTTTAGCCGCAACAATATTCAAACCTGCATTTTCAAAACGCTGATAGATTGCACCAATCAAATTACGTTTAACCGCATCTGGTTTTACAATTGAGAAAGTTCTTTCGATTGTCATTATTATATTTTCCTTTTGAGTCTTATTGCTTTCTGCGAGCCAAAAACAAATTCATGAATTTAAGTTACAGCAACAAACCTGCAATATTAGCAAGACCTAACCCTGTCGCGCCAGCAGCCCAACGCGGATCTCCGCCATCACGGAAACATGCCGCTAAATCAAAATGGATCCAACGACTATTTTCGGTGTCAACAAAGCGGGACAAAAACGCTGCGGCATTGGATGCGCCTCCCATACCACCACCTTTTTGTACACGGCTATTCGCGGTGTCAGCATAAGGTGACGGGCAATATTCCTGATGCCATTTTTCTAATGGTAATGGCCATGCAGGCTCATTTACTAGCTCGGATAACTGCTGTGCTTGTTGTAATAATGGCTTATCTAAACCAAAAATTGCATTATAGTCGCTACCTACTGCAACCATTGCTGCGCCTGTTAACGTCGCAGCATCAATAATCAGTGGTGCGCCTGTCGCAGAAGCTGCAATTAAACCATCAGCTAACACTAAGCGCCCTTCAGCATCAGTGTTAACTATTTCCACCGTAACACCATTTTTATAACTTAGCACATCACCAAGCTTATAAGCGTTACCTGATACGAGGTTTTCAGCACAGCATAGGATCAACTTCACACGTTGACCTAGCCCTTGCTCTATCGCATAACCTAATGCCGCAGTAACCGTTGCAGCCCCACCCATATCGCACTTCATCGCAACCATGCCTGCGCTAGGTTTTAAACTGTAGCCACCAGAATCAAAGGTGATCCCTTTACCAACTAAACAAGCCGATACTGGCGCTTCTGGATCGCCAGTAGGATTGTAATCCACTTCAAGCATTACAGGTGGTCGCACACTACCGCGACCAACATTGTATATTCCTACCCAACCATCAGCTAATAGTTCATCGCCCACAATTTGTTGTGCATGAATATTGTCACCACCGATTTTTTTTAGAAAACAAGTTGCTTCATGGGCTAACTTCTCAGGTGACATCTCTTCAGGTGTCGCGTTAACTGTTTTACGTAGCCAGTCAGAGCAATGACGACGGGCATTTAACAGCTCTAATTCATCTTCATCAATGGAGGCCCATTGAATTTCTACTGGTGTAATCGTTGCTGCAAAACCACAGTAAAACGCCCATTGACGCTCATAATTCCAACCGTCACCCACTAAACGTACAGCTTGTGCACCTTGTGATTGAATTTGACGACCAGCCTGCTGAATACGACGTAATGGAAAATCACTGCGATAATGAACCGTCGCGCTATCTGATTGATAGCTTAGTAGCGAATTTAATCCCCAAGGACCGTTGGACTCTTCAGTTGATAAATAAACATTGAGCATAATGAAGTCTTCCTTTCTTATTCAGATAATGCAAAAAGCCTTCTTATCGTAAGAAGGCTTTTAATTTTGAAACGGAACTTATTTAGTTAGGATGTTTGCAAGTGTTCTTACACCCATACCTGTTGCACCAGCTGACCACTGATCATTAGCACTTTTACGGAAGGTACCGCTGGCATCAATGTGCATCCAGCCTTTTTTATAATCATCAACGAAGTAAGAAAGGAATGCTGCAGCAGTACTTGCCCCAGGCATAAAATCACCACTTGAGATATTGGCAAGATCGGCATAATTTGATGGCAACATGTTACGGTGAAGATCGGCAAGTGGTAACGGCCACATACCTTCATTTTCTTCTGCCGCTGCTGTTAATGCAGTATGAGACAATTCCGCATCAAAGCTTAGTAACGCATGGTAATCATTACCAAGCGCCATTTTGGCTGCACCTGTTAATGTTGCACAATCAATCACTAATTCAGGGTTTTGACTGTTCGCGTAAATTAAACCATCAGCCAAGACTAAACGTCCTTCGGCATCCGTGTTTAAAATCTCGACTGTCGTACCGTTTTTATATTTAATGATATCGCCAAGTTTTAATGCACGACCTGAGATCATATTTTCAGCACAACATAGCACCAGCTTAATACGCTTGTTTAAACCTCGTGCCATCGCTAATGCTAAACCACCGGTCGCTAATGCTGCCCCACCCATATCGGCTTTCATCGCCGTCATACCCGCTGAGGGTTTTATACTGTAGCCACCGGAATCAAATGTGATCCCTTTACCAACTAAACATGCAAACACTGGCGCATTAGCATCACCTGTTGGATTATAATCTAGGCGAAGCATGGCTGGACGATGCTCAGAGCCACGACCTACAGCATGGATACCGTTCCAACCTTCATCCAATAAATCATTGCCTTTGATGATCTTATAAGTTACATGTTCTGGTGCTAACGATTTAATAAATTCACCAGCACGTGTCGCTAACTGTGACGGGCGCACTACATCTGCTGGCTGGTTAATAATTTCACGTACCCACTCAGTCGCTTTGATTCGTGCTTGTAATTCCGCTTCATCTGTCTCATTTAACGCCGACCAAACCACACTGTTACCAGGCTTAGATGTACGATGTCCTTGGATAAATGCCCACGTTCGATCTAAATCCCAGCCTTCACCTGAAAGTTCTACCTGTTTGATACCCTGGGTATCTAAACGACGGGCTGCGCGTTGGATATTAGCAAGTTGCTCATTTTCCATTAAATGAATAACAGCACCTTCAGCACTAAAGCTAAGTAAGGCATTGGCACCCCATTGTGCATTCGCTGCTTGTTGGGTGAGAGAAACAGCCATGATAGTCGACATTAAAAACTCCTTGAATGTAGCAACTGCGCAGTGTTAAACAAATACATGCGTTATAGATAAATAGTTATGGGGGTAAAGTCCGCTGATTGCAATTAGATTTAAAATATTTATCTACGAATAAAAACAAAAAAAGCACCTAATTCAATTGTTTCGACAATCAATTAGATGCTTACTCTATTACAACCGTTTATTCGTCTGCTTCTTCAATCCAACACATTTGAATGGCTTCTAACACTCTTTCACTGCAGTGGTTAGGATCATCATCAAAATCATCCAATGCTTGCACCCATTCACTAAGATCAGTAAAGCGAATTGTTTTGGGATCAACATCAGGGTGCTGTTCACAAAGCTCAATAGCAATATCGAGCGAATCAATCCATTTCAAGCTCATCGAAATACCCTCTTATATATTGATAGATATAATAATAACAACGCTGAGATGAAAAAAAAGGCTACCTAATGGTAACCTTTTTTATAATTAGTGCGCAGCCTCAGAGGCAAGATTTAGCGTATAGCGTGGAATTTCAACCACTAAATCTTCATCAGCGACTCGAGCCTGACAACCTAGACGTGATTCAGGCTCTAGCCCCCATGCTTTATCAAGCATGTCATCTTCTAGTTCATCACTTTCATTTAATGAATCAAAACCTTCACGAATCACAACGTGACACGTAGTACATGCACAAGACTTTTCACACGCATGTTCAATTCCAATACCATTACGTAGTGCAACATCAAGCACTGTCTCACCTGACTCTGCTTCTAATACTGCACCTTCAGGGCATAGCTCTTCGTGGGGAAGTACAACAATCTTAGGCATGCTTAAACCTCATCAATAGATTGGCCAGCCAATGCTTGACGAATAGACTTATCCATTCGACGAGAAGCAAATTCTTGGCTCGCTTTATCTGTTTTCTTAATTCCAGCTTCAATAGCGCGAGAATCTGATCCCTGACGCAATTGAACTAGTTCCATCATTACTGTTTCTAATTCGGCACGCTCTTGTGTGCTCAATAAGGTATCACCATCAGCGGCAAGTGCTGCGATTAACCCTTCTAACACACGATCTGCTTCCACTTGCTGTTCTGCCAATGCACGTGCATCTTTATCATCTTGTGCATAGGTCATTGAATCACGAAGCATAGTCGCAATTTCATCTTCAGATAAGCCATACGATGGTTTAACTTGGATAGAAGACTGTACGCCACTACTCTTTTCCATTGCTGTTACTGACAATAAACCATCAGCATCAACTTGGTAAGTGACACGAATATGAGCAGCACCCGCAGCCATCGCAGGAATACCACGTAGGGTAAATCGTGCTAGTGAACGACAATCACTGACCATTTCACGCTCACCTTGTACAACGTGAACGGACATTGCCGTTTGACCATCTTTAAACGTGGTAAACTCTTGAGCACGAGCAACAGGAATCGTCGTATTACGAGGAATAATTTTCTCAATCATGCCTCCCATCGTTTCAATACCTAGTGACAGTGGGATCACATCAAGCAATAACATATCAGAATCAGGCTTATTGCCCACCAAAATGTCAGCTTGAATAGCAGCACCAATCGCAACAACTTCATCAGGATCGATAGAGGTTAACGGTGTTTTACCGAAGTAGTCGCCGACCATATCCCGAACCAATGGTACGCGTGTTGAACCACCAACCATCACTGTTTCAATGACTTCATCAGTGGTTATATCAGCATCTTTTAATGCACGGCGACACGCCATCAGTGTTTTTTTCACTAATGGTTGAATAAGTGCATCGAACTGCTCACGGCTAATCTGACCTTGCCAACCTAAGACATCAAGATCAACGCTATCAGCATCAGTCAACGCCACTTTTGCCGCTTGTGCCGTGTCTTGTAGCGCACGACGTTGCTGCGCTGTAAGTACCTCAGTATAACCCGCTTGTTCTAAGATCCACGTTGCTAACAAGTGATCAAAGTCATCACCACCTAATGCCGAATCACCGCCCGTCGCTAATACCTCAAATACACCTTTAGAAAGACGTAAAATAGAAATATCAAACGTACCACCACCTAAATCGTAGACAGCAATCACACCTTCTTGACCTGAATCTAAGCCATAGGCAATCGCGGCAGCTGTTGGTTCATTAAGTAAACGAAGCACATTAAGGTTAGCTAATTTCGCTGCATCTTTTGTGCCTGCACGTTGCGCATCATCAAAATAAGCAGGGACCGTAATCACCACACCTTCAAGATCACCACCCAGCGTATCAACCGCACGTTGACTTAATGATTTAAGAATTTCAGCAGATACCTGAACAGGGTTTACATTGCCACTACGCGTAATAAGCTGAGGTAATCCATTATCCGATGCTTCAAATTGGTATGGTAGTTGCGGGTAACGTTGCTCAATATCAGCCAGTGAACGTCCCATTAGACGTTTAACTGATAAAATAGTATTGGTTGGATCTTGTTGAGCGAAAGCGCGGGCTGCATCACCGGTTAGGACTTCATTGTCACCGAAATGAACAACAGAAGGTAAAATAGCACGCCCCTCTGCATCATTTAATGTTTCTGCAACGCCACTGCGTACTGCAGCAACAAGTGAATTAGTTGTACCTAGATCTATACCCACCGCCAACTTGTGTTGATGCGGTGCAGCACTTTGACCCGGTTCAGCAATCTGTAACAGTGCCATTGTCATTCCTATCTAAATAACGCATGTGGATGATTAATCGAATAGCGACTCTTCAAGGCGCTCAACTTCATCACGCAATTTTACAATAAACTTTAATTTTCGTACGCCATCAGCCGCTTCGAGCCATTGTTCATTATTCAATAACTCAGCAAGTTGCGCCAATTGTTCTTTATACATCGCAGAAGCTTGCTGCTCAAAATCAAATAACGCACTTTCAGGATCGGATGAATCAGGAATCGCTTCTAATGCTTCGCGCAGTTCCATTTGCTGCATTAAAAAAGCCATATCTTGCAAGGTTTTTTGTTCACCACGAATATCTTCATCACGCTCAGCCAACATGTATTCGGCACGTGATACCGGATTTTTTAAGGTTTGAAATGCATCGTTAATTTGTGCAGCTTTTTGAACTGACAACAAACGATCACGTTCGGACGCTGTCGCATAATTATCAGGATGAAAGCGACGCTGTAATTCTCGAAACTGACAGGCAAGAAGGCTGTTATCCAATTCAAACTGAAAAGGTAACCCGAATAATTCGAAATGATTCATATTATGACCATTAATAAAAATTAAACCTGACGACTAACTCGCCAAAGACGATTAGCAGTCAGGTTCAACTGAAACACTAAAAACGTTTATACGTTGAAGCTTTCGCCACAACCACATTCGCTAGACACGTTAGGGTTGTTAAACTGAAAACCTTCATTTAGGCCTTCTTTGGCAAAATCCAGTTCAGTTCCATCAAGGTAAACTAAACTTTTTGCATCAACGATAATTTTAACGCCTTTTTCATCGAAGACCTGATCCCCTTCATCGAGTTCATCTACAAACTCAAGGATATAAGCCATTCCAGAACATCCTGAAGTGCGAACACCTAGTCGTAAACCAAGGCCTTTGCCACGATTGGCTAAAAAAGTCGATACGCGACTTGCTGCCGCTTCAGTGATAGTAATGGCCATACAACAAACCTCAGAAAGTTATTTTTGCTCGTGTTTCTTTTTATAATCGCTAACTGCCGCTTTAATTGCATCTTCTGCAAGAATTGAACAGTGAACTTTAACCGGCGGTAACTCAAGTTCTTCAGCAATTGCAGAGTTCTTGATTGATGCGGCTTCATCTAATGTTTTGCCTTTAACCCACTCAGTGATTAGTGAGCTAGAAGCAATTGCAGAACCACAACCGTAGGTTTTGAATTTTGCATCTTCGATAATGCCTTCTTCAGTTACTTTGATCTGAAGTTTCATTACATCGCCACATGCTGGTGCACCCACCATGCCGCTACCTACATTTTGATCATCTTTGTCAAATGAACCCACGTTACGCGGATTTTCATAATGATCGATGACTTTTTCACTATATGCCATGATAAATTTCCTCGAAAACAGTCTAGCCGCAGATTAGTGGTGCGCCCACTCAACTGTGTTTAAATCAATACCTTCTTTATGCATATCCCAAAGTGGTGACATTTCGCGTAGTTTATCTACGGCACCTTTAATTTGGGCTGCTGCATAATCAATTTCTTCTTCCGTCGTAAAACGACCAAATGAGAAACGAATAGAGCTATGTGCTAGTTCATCATTAAGACCTAATGCACGAAGTACATAAGAAGGTTCTAAACTTGCAGAGGTACACGCTGAACCTGATGATACAGCAAGATCTTTTAATGCCATTAACAGTGATTCGCCTTCCACAAAAGCAAAGCTAATGTTTAAGTTTTGGGGTACGCGTTGCTCTAAGTCACCGTTAATAGACATTTCTTCAATGCCTTCTAAACGCATTAACAAACGATCGCGTAATTTAACCGCGTGTTGATAATCTTGATCCATTTCCTCTTTCGCGATACGGAATGCTTCACCCATACCTACGATTTGATGCGTTGGTAATGTACCAGAACGGAAGCCGCGCTCATGACCACCACCATGCATTTGCGCTTCTAGGCGAATACGAGGCTTACGACGAACATATAGTGCGCCAATACCTTTAGGGCCATAAATTTTATGCGCTGAGAAAGAGATTAAATCAACTTTCATTGCTTGTACATCAATCGGTAATTTACCTGCTGACTGTGCTGCATCGACATGAAAAACTGTTTTGTTTTCACGGCAAAGTTCACCGATTGCTGCAATATCTTGAACCACACCAATTTCATTGTTCACGTGCATGATTGAAACTAGAACTGTGTCTTCACGCATAGCATCGCGTAGCTTAGCTAAATCAATCAAACCGTTAGATTCAGGCTCAAGGTACGTTACCTCAAAACCTTCACGCTCTAGCTGACGACATGGGTCAAGAACCGCTTTATGTTCAGTTTTACAGGTAATAATGTGCTTACCTTTTTTGTTATAAAAGTGTGCCGCACCTTTAATCGCTAAGTTATCAGATTCCGTTGCACCAGAGGTAAATACGATCTCACGAGGATCTGCATTTACTAAATCAGCGATATGTTCACGAGCAGTATCTACTGCTTCTTCTGCCTGCCAACCATAACGGTGAGAGCGTGATGCTGGGTTACCGAAGTTACCTTCCATAGTTAGGCACTGCATCATTTTCTCGGCAACGCGAGGATCTACAGGGCAAGTAGCGGAATAATCAAAATATATTGGCAGTTTCATTTTCTTCTCCGAAAACACGAACGTCTGGTCTCTAGGAGCGGACATCGACACCTATTGTGGCGCTGTCGTGTGATTTTTTATGTCCAAAAGATGCTTTGCTATTTCCTTGTAGGATTTCATCCTGACGATCAGAAATGCTTTGTACATCATTATCTTTCATCAACTCACCAAGAGTGATGTTATTTAAAAAGCCGCTAATGCGATCGCTTAGGTCATGCCATAACGTATGAGTTAAACAACGAGCACCACCTTGGCAGTCCCCTTTTCCATGACATTTGGTTGCATCAACTGATTCATCAACTGCAGCGATAACCATACCGACAGCAATATCAGATGCTTCTTCGCCTAAACGGTAACCACCGCCAGGACCACGTACACTGGTTACTAACCCTGCTTTGCGAAGACGCGAAAATAATTGTTCTAAGTAAGACAGCGATATTCCTTGGCGCTCTGAAATATCCGCTAATGGAACCGGTCCATTATGCGAGTGTAATGCAACATCTAACATTGCTGTTACCGCGTATCTTCCCTTTGAAGTCAACTTCATAACACTGCTACCTGCTTGAATATTTAAAGCAAGCTTCTCATAACCAACTAAAATGGTCAAGTATTTACTTGACTGTTTTAGTTGGTTATTAAACCATTAAGTTTAAGTGGTTATTTTTCAGTCTTTTCTAGTGTTTCTATCGTCTTTTCTACTGACGATAAAATACCGCGTAAAATATTCAACTCTTGCTGCTCTGGGCGAGCACGGGTGAATAAACGGCGTAATTTAGCCATCACTACACCTGGATGGTTTTTATTTATGAAGCGGGTTTGACGAGTGACTTTTTCGAGGTGCTCATAAAACATTTCAAGTTCTTGAGCGCGAGGATATTCTTCAACTTCCGTTTTACCCGTATACTTTTGAGAATCCAAATAAGCCATACGGACTTCATAACTTACTGTTTGTACAGCCATTGCTAAATTTAATGAGCTATATTCAGGATTTGCTGGAATATAGACATGGCAATGACACTTTTGTAATTCTTCATTAGTTAACCCTGTTCGCTCACGGCCAAAAAGAATAGCGACTGGATGCTGATTAGATTCAGCAACCACTTTGATGCCGTTCTCTCGTGGATCTAATTGTGGCCATTCAAGGGTACGAGAGCGTGCACTTGACCCAACAACAAAACCACAATCTGCAACCGCTTCATCTAATGTTTTTACAATTTTTGCGTTTTCGACAACATCAGCAGCACCTGCCGCCAATGCAATAGTGTGGCCGTCAATTTCACAGGCAGGATCAACTAATACCAAATTCGTCAATCCCATAACTTTCATTGCACGTGCAGCTGAACCGATATTACCTGGATGTGACGTACCAACAAGAACAACGCGAATTTTATCTAACATGATGAAGCAACATTCCAACAATTAACTAAAGCTGACAGATTTTAGCACAGCCATAATAAAAGTGGTGAAAACATGTGTTTTTGATAGCAGTAATTATCTATTGCTGCTATTCAATAATCAGATAACGATAATCAACACTATTTATTAGTAACTTATACGTATTACCTCGCAAAAGCGCACACTACAATCTGAACAATGTCGAAAAAATAACCACTTCCTTTTTTTTTTAGCTCTGTTATACTCGCCGCCGCTTTTTAGTTCTTTAACATCCGTTGGGAAGATCCTATGCATCCGATGCTTAATATTGCCATTCGCGCTGTGCGAAAGGCTGGTGACCATGTCATTAAATCTCTAGAAAAGCCTCAATCTATTGAGGTTGCTAATAAAGGTAATGATGTTGTTACCAATATCGATCATGAAGCTGAAGCTATCATCATCGAAACTATCCTTAAGGCTTACCCTGATCACTGCATCATTGCAGCTGAATCTGGTAACAAAGAAGGACGTGACAAAGAGTGTCAATGGATTATCGACCCAGTGGATGGCACCATGAACTTCGTTCGCGGTTACCCTCACTTTGCAGTATCAGTTGCACTACGTATGCGTGGTCGCACTGAAGTTGCTGCTGTTTACGATCCTGTACGTAACGAATTATTCACTGCAACTCGCGGTGCAGGTGCTCAGCTTAACAGCCAGCGTATCCGTTCATCACAACCTCGTGATCTAACAGGAACTGTTTTAGCAACGGGTCTTCCTTTTGCCGCTAAACAGCATGCAGAAAGCTACCTAAAAATCCAAAATGCATTATTTGCAGACTGTGATGACATGCGTCAATCAGGCTCTACTGCATTGGATCTTTGCTACTTAGCGGCTGGCCGTGTTGACGGTGTATTCAAGTTAGGCCAAAAGCCTTGGGAACTTGCTGCAGGCGAACTAATCGCTCGCGAATCTGGTGCTATCTGTGCTGACTTTACTGGTAACACTAACTACCTAACATCTGGCAACATTGTTGCTGGTAATGCGCGTGTAGTTAAGCCAATGCTTGCAAAAATCCGTGAATTCGGTAGTGACGCATTAGCAAAATAATCCACTGATTATCCAGTAAGATTACAAAACGCCCTGCTGTTATACAGCAGGGCGTTTTTTTATAACAATATTATAATTAAATAATGTCATAATTAAACAGCGTACATTGCAATCACTGTAAAGCACTATATACCAAGTAGATATGAAAAAGACATTATCACTGCATCAACTTTCTAAAACTGTCTATCCTGAGCAGCTAGAATAAAAATATAAAAAAAGGACCGCAAGCGGTCCTTTCTCATTCATAACTTATACCAACTGATTATGGTATTGCATCAAGCTCTTCACCTTCTTTTTCTACTGGCGTTGGCATTAAATGCTCACGGGTAATACCCAATTTAAGCGCTAATGCTGACGCAACGTAAATAGAAGAATAAGTACCAATCGTGATACCAATCAGAAGTGCTAATGCAAATCCATGGATCATTGATCCGCCTTGAGCAAATAGCGCAATGACAACAAACAAGGTTGTACCGGATGTAATTAAGGTACGGCTTAATGTTTGCGAAATTGAACAATTCATTATTTCAGCAGGACTTCCTTTACGCATTTTGCGGAAGTTTTCACGAATACGGTCAAATACAACAATAGTATCGTTAAGTGAGTAACCAACTACTGTTAGTAATGCCGCAACAATCGTTAGATCAACCTCTACTTGTAGCACAGAGAAAATACCAACAGTAATGATGATATCGTGTGCTAACGACAACACAGCACCTGCCGCTAAACGCCACTCAAAACGCAGTGATACGTAAAGTAAGATACACAACAAAGCGATTAAAATAGCCATGCCGCCGGCTTCTGCTAGTTCATCACCAACATTAGGACCGACAAACTCAATACGGCGCATTTCAACCGACTGTGCAGTACCGTCTTTTAGTGCATCAAGGATTTGGTTACCAAGTACTTCGCCTTTAACACCTTCTCGAGGCTGCAAACGCACCATCACATCACGCGCAGTACCGAAGTTTTGCACAACGGCATCACCAAAACCCGCTTTCTCTAATGATTCACGTATTAAGGGTAAATTAGCAGGCTCTTTGAAGCTAACTTCGATCAGCGTTCCGCCAGTAAAATCTAAGCCCCAATTTAGACCTTTGGTCGAGATAGTGGCAATCGATCCCATGATCATTATCAATGAAAAGATAAAGGCAAACTTTGACCAACGCATAAAGTCGACGACTTTGTTCGCATTCAATAACTCTCTCATCTCTGCGACTCCTTAAATCGACAACTTATCTACGCGTTTACCGCCATAGATCAAGTTAACAACGGCACGTGTACCAATAATTGCGGTGAACATCGACGTTAAAATACCAATCGATAATGTCACGGCAAAACCTTTAATTGCGCCCGTACCCACAGCAAACAAAATAATTGCTGTAATTAAGGTTGTGATGTTTGCATCTGCAATCGTGCTAAACGCATTTCCATAGCCTTGTTGAATTGCTTGTTGTGGACTACGTCCTTCACGAAGCTCTTCTCGAATACGTTCAAAAATAAGCACGTTGGCATCAACCGCCATACCGACAGTCAGTACGATACCAGCAATACCTGGTAAGGTCATGGTAGCCCCCGGGATCATCGACATAATGCCGATAATAAGCACTAAGTTCATTATCAATGCTAAGTTAGCAATCATGCCAAACCCACGGTAGTAAAGCAGCGTAAATAGCATTACCGCAACCATACCCCAGATACATGCTTGTACACCCATATCGATGTTTTGCTGACCCATTGATGGACCAATCGTACGCTCTTCAACTATCGATATTGGCGCAATCAATGCACCTGCTCGTAATAATAATGATAAGTTGTGTGCTTCAGCTTGAGAGTCGATACCTGTAATACGGAAGCTTCGGCCAAGTGCAGATTGAATCGTTGCTTGGTTTATAACTTCTTCGTGTTTAGTCAGGATAACTTTCCCTTCAGGCGTTCGCTTACCACTGTCTTTATATTCAGTGAAAACCGTTGCCATCAACTTACCGATATTATTTTTCGAGAAAGCTGTCATCTTGCTACCACCTTCGGTATCTAGCGAGATGTTAACTTGTGGACGACCATATTCATCCGCACTCGAACTTGAATCCGTAATATGAGAGCCCGCAAGAATGACACGTTTTTTTAGTACCGCAGGGCGGCCATCACGGGTCATTTTTACTTCACTGCCAGCCGGTACTCGTCCAGCCGCAGCCGCAGCTAAATCAGCATTATTATCAACTTCACGGAATTCAAGCGTTGCTGTCGCACCTAAAATTTCTTTTGCACGAGCCGTATCTTGAACCCCCGGTAGCTCTACCACTATACGGTTTGCGCCTTGGCGCTGTACTAATGGCTCAGCAACACCGAGTTCATTTACACGATTACGTAAAATGGTGATGTTTTGATCGACAGCATAATTACGGATTTCCTGTAAACGTTCTTCAGTAAACTTCGCCGTTAATACATAACGACCATTGATTTTACTGGTTGTGAACAGCATATCAGGATGCAATTTTTCTAACGCGAGTTCAGCTTGTTCCAATTGCGCTTCATCACGAAGACGAACTTGAACACTGTCTTTTGTTTTACTGATTGCACGGTAACGAATTTTTTCTTCACGAAGCTCAGTACGGAATGTTTCTTCTTGTTGACCAAGAAGTTTATCCATAGCCGCATCCATATCCACTTCCATTAAGAAATGAACACCACCACGTAAATCGAGACCCAATTTCATTGGTGATGCACCAATAGATTCAAGCCAAGAAGGAGTGGAAGCTGCAAGGTTTAGTGCAACAACATAATCATTACCTAACTCACTATTTAAGATATCGCGAGCACTGATTTGGGTATCAGTATCATTAAAGCGGACAAGCACTGAACCTTTTTCAAAAACAGCTGACTTGTATGGGATATTGTTCTTTTTTAAATCTTCGATGACAGTATCCAAAGCACTCATATTAACCGAGGCGCCACGCGCCCCGGTAATTTGAATCGCTGGATCTTCACCGTATACGTTAGGAAGTGCATAAAGCAAACCAATGATAAGCGCAAACAACACCATCAGGTTCTTCCACAGGGGGTATCGGTTAAGCACTGCTATGATCCTTCAAAGCGAATGTTTTTATATTAAAGCGACTTCATTGTGCCTTTTGGTAAAACAGCCGTAATGAAATCTTTTTTAATTGTTACTTCCGTATTGTCGTTAAGTGCTAGAACAATGTAATCACTTTCAGCAGAAACTTTAGTAATACGGCCTAGTAGACCACCGTTCGTCATTACTTCATCACCTTTGCCCATCGAGCTCATTAGCGCTTTGTGCTCTTTCACACGCTTAGCTTGTGGACGATAAATCATGAAGTAAAAAATAACAGCAAATAAACCAAGCATAATAAATAGCTGCATGCTTCCGCCCTGAGGGGCACCTTCTGCTGCTGCGTGTGCTTGTGAGATAAAGAAACTCATTTATAACGTCCTCGTTTTAAACATTTTGTAATGGTGGAACTTCACGGTCGCGACGCGCGTAGAACTCTTCTACAAACGCATCGAAACGATCTTCTTCAATTGATTTACGAATACTTGCCATTAGGCGTTGGTAGTAACGTAAATTATGAATTGTATTTAAGCGTGCACCTAAGATTTCATTACATTTATCTAGATGGTACAAATACGCTTTAGAGTAATTTTTACAAGTGTAACAGTCACAATGCGGATCTAAAGGCGTTGTGTCTGTTTTATGTTTCGCATTACGGATCTTGATCACACCACCAGTCACAAATAGGTGACCATTACGGGCATTACGTGTTGGCATTACGCAATCGAACATATCAATACCGCGACGAACACCTTCCACTAAATCTTCAGGTTTACCTACACCCATAAGGTAGCGAGGCTTATCTTCTGGCAGTTGTGGACACGTGTGCTCAAGAATACGGTGCATGTCTTCTTTAGGCTCACCGACCGCTAAACCGCCTACTGCATAACCGTCAAAACCAATTTTGGTTAGACCTTCAACAGAAACATCACGAAGATCTTCGTATACACCACCTTGAACAATACCAAACAGTGCATTTGGATTTTCTTGCTTATCAAAATGATTACGGCTGCGCTGTGCCCAACGTAGTGACATTTCCATCGACTTTTTCGCTTCGTCGTGTGTCGCTGGATATGGCGTACACTCGTCAAAAATCATTACGATATCAGAACCAAGATCTTTTTGAATTTCCATCGACTTTTCAGCGTCCATGAAAATCTTGTCACCATTAACAGGGTTACGGAAGTGAACCCCCTCTTCAGTGATTTTACGTAAAGAGCCAAGGCTAAATACTTGGAAACCGCCTGAATCGGTAAGGATCGGACCTTGCCATTGCATAAAGTCATGTAAATCACCATGTAACTTCATCACTTCTTGACCAGGACGTAACCATAGGTGGAACGTGTTACCCAGTAAGATTTGAGCACCCGTATCTTTAACTTCTTCAGGTGTCATGCCTTTAACAGTACCGTAAGTACCTACCGGCATAAACGCAGGTGTTTCTACCGTACCACGTTCAAACTGCAAACGACCGCGACGAGCACGACCTTGCGTTTTATCTAATTCAAATTTCACAAAACCTCCAAAAGCCAGAGAAACAATCTGACGTATTTCCCATTACAGGACCTAGCCCCACAGGCAAACGCCTGATCAGCCACAAAAAACAATCACAATATATAGATATATGATTGCCGACTGCACCTTAACTCATCAAACCATATTGGCAATGACAACCTAAAGCGTAGCGGAAGAACGTAACGTTGTGGCTGGCTTAATATCATAGAATTTATACTATGCTACAGACACAACAAAGGCTGCAATTGTAACAAAAAGCAGCCTCAACCTTTTCTTGGTAAAAATGTATACCTATTAAGCCTTATACATCTTTACGAGTGATAAACATTGAATCGCCATAACTAAAGAAGCGGTATTTATTTGCTACTGCTTCATGATAGGCATTCATGGTGTTTTCATAACCCGCAAAAGCACTAACTAACATAATTAATGTTGATTCTGGTAAGTGGAAATTAGTAATCAACACATCCACGAGTTGGAACTGATAACCCGGGTAAATAAAGATCTCAGTATCACCAAAAAATGGCTTAAATTCAGTACCATTTTTTAGGGCATCTTGTGCGGCACTTTCTAATGAACGTACAGATGTTGTCCCCACAGCAATAATTCGTCCGCCATTTGCACGCGTCTCGTTAACAGCAGTAACAACCTCTTCAGGAACTTCCACATATTCAGAATGCATATGGTGATCATTGATATCATCAACACGCACAGGCTGGAACGTACCAGCACCGACATGCAGAGTGACAAAAGCAAAATTAACACCTTTTGCTTTTAGATCCGCCATTAGCTTATCGTCAAAGTGTAAGCCTGCTGTTGGTGCAGCTACCGCACCAGGCTTGGCATTATATACTGTTTGGTAGCGCTCTTTATCAGCATCTTCATCTGGGCGATCAATATAAGGAGGCAACGGCATATGACCCACTGCATCTAAGATCTCCAGCACTGTTTTATCGCTATTAAAACGAATTTCAAACAATGCATCATGACGGGCAACCATTTCAGCTGAAAACTCACCATTTTCACCCAATAATAATTCATTACCTGGTTTCGGCGGCTTAGAGGCACGAACATGCGCTAAAATAGATTTGTCATCAAGCATACGCTCAACTAAAACTTCAATTTTACCACCTGAAGCTTTATGTCCAAACATACGCGCAGGGATCACACGAGTATTATTAAATACAAGTAAATCACCAGCTTGTACAAGATCTAGCACATCTTTAAAACCTTTATGTGCCAATTCACCCGTATTGCCCGTCATTTGTAATAAACGACTCGCGGTACGTTCAGGTTGAGGATAACGAGCAATCAGCTCATCTGGTAAGTCAAAATCAAAATCTGAAACTTGCATTGTATTACGCCCTAAATCACAGCAAGCGGGCATTATATACTTAACTTCCCTTAAGATGCGAAACCCAACTGTAATTTAGATCTCGTAATATGAGAATTTCTTTCATATCGTCTGATATCAGACACTCATCCCACCAAGGAATAAAGACCACAAATATTATATTGAAATATTTGATATTCATCATGCGTGCAAACAACGTATTCCGATATATTGAAAAAAGATCAGCGAATAGAACCACAGTTCGCGATTTTTTGCAGTATTGCATGGAGGTTTATATGTTTACCGTTGCCGATATGATGACACCCCAACCGCGTACTTTGTCACGTAATGATACGTTGCTTGATGCGAAAGAAATGATGGATACTTTATCTATTCGCCATATACCGATCACCAACCACAACAATGAACTTATCGGGTTAGTAAGCCAGCGCGATATTTTGTCAGCCCAAGATTCCAATCTAAAATCAATTATTGAAAATCCACTGTCTTCCCCACTTGATGTTTTAATTGAACAAGGCATGAAAACAAAAATAATGAGTGTGGATTATCGTGCAGGATTAAAAGAAGCAGCACTTTATATGCAAAAGCATAAAATAGGTTGCTTACCCGTACTAAAAAATAAAAAATTAGTGGGTATTATTACAGATAGTGATTTTGTATCAATTGCAATTTCACTGCTAGAAATGCAAGAAGAAGTCGATCCTATTGAGCCTGATTTAGATACCCTTGATATTCTTGATTAATAAAAAAGGGGAGCATCACTGCTCCCCGATGATAACGTAATTAACAAGTACTGGTATTATATGCGGCTTAATACATGAGTACTGTTGATAACAACACTGCTAGGATAGTCACTACTATAAACACGTTATCTTAAAACTGTTTTTAGGTTTACTTAAATTGCTCTTCTTCTGTAGACCCCGTCAATGCGGTCACTGAAGAATTCCCCCCTTGAATCGTATTGGTCATGGTATCAAAGTACCCTGTTCCCACTTCTTGCTGGTGAGCAACAAAGGTATAACCTTTATCGGCTGCTTCAAATTCAGGGCGCTGAACTTTTTCAACGTAATGGCGCATACCTTCACCTTGCGCATAAGCATGGGCTAATTCAAACATGTTGAACCACATATTATGAATACCCGCTAATGTAATGAACTGGTATTTATAGCCCATGTCGGAAAGTTCTTGCTGGAATTTAGCAATGGTTTCAGCATCAAGGTTTTTCTCCCAGTTAAAAGAAGGTGAACAGTTATAAGCCAGGAGTTGATCTGGGTATTGTTCATGAATGGCTTCTGCAAACTTACGTGCTTCTTCTAAGCATGGTGTTGCTGTTTCACACCAAATTAAATCAGCGTAAGGCGCATACGCTAAGCCACGAGCAATGGCCTGATCAATCCCTGCACGAACACGATAAAAACCTTCTGCGCTACGCTCTCCAATAATGAAATCTTTATCATACGGATCGCAATCGGACGTTAATAAATCTGCTGCATTGGCATCGGTACGAGCAATCACTAAAGTCGTGGTTCCCGCCACGTCAGCCGCAAGACGAGCTGCAACTAACTTTTGTACCGCTTCTTGTGTCGGTACTAATACCTTGCCGCCCATATGACCACATTTTTTTACCGATGCTAATTGGTCTTCAAAGTGAACACCAGCCGCCCCTGCTTCAATCATGCTACGCATTAATTCATACGCATTTAATACGCCACCAAATCCGGCTTCTGCATCAGCAACAATAGGTAAAAAGTAATCAACGCCATCTTCAGGGTTACCACCATTCGCCCACTGAATTTGATCTGCGCGACGGAACGAATTATTGATACGTTTAACAACCGCAGGTACTGAATCGACAGGATAGAGAGATTGATCAGGATACATGGTCGACGCAGTATTATTATCAGCCGCAACCTGCCAACCTGATAAATAAATCGCTTCAATCCCGGCTTTTGCTTGTTGTACTGCCTGACCGCCAGTTAAAGCGCCAAGACAATTTACATAGCCTTTTTTGGCATCACCATTCACTAATTGCCATAATTTATCTGCGCCACGCTGGGCAATCGTATTTGCAGGTGCAAATGAGCCGCGCAGGTTAATGACTTCTTCCGCAGTATAGGTACGTTTAACATGTTTCCAACGTGGGTTTTCTGCCCAGTCTTTTTCAATTGCTTCAATTTGCTGTTGGCGTGTTAATGTCATAATGGTTATCCCTCGTCTCTGTCCGCATTAATCCGTTGGTATGATGGTCAATTGATATTACGTTCTAAGGTGGTTCTATTACTGCTTACCCTCAACTACCGCGGATCCTCAGTTTTACTCAAACGCGACTGCGTTTAATTCAAATATTCATAGCCATGAAGGGTTAAGAAATTATCTAACTCTTCACTTGTCGTTAGTTTTGCCATTAATGCTGCAGCTTCATCAAATCGCCCTTGCTTAAAGCGCTCATCACCGAGCTCAGCTTCTACAACTCGCATTTCTTCTATTAGCATTTGCTCAAATAAAGCTTTAGTTACGACTTTACCGTTTGATAATGCTTTACCATGTTTAATCCATTGCCATATTGAAGCTCGCGATATTTCAGCTGTTGCTGCATCTTCCATTAAGCCATAGATAGGTACACAGCCATTGCCGGAGATCCAAGCTTCAATATATTGCACCGCAACACGAATGTTATGACGCATCCCCTCTTCTGTACGCTCACCATCACACGGCGCTAATAACTCATCAGCAGTAATGGGTGCATCGCCGTCTCGGGTAATATCTAATTGATTTTTACGATCACCCAGTACCTGATCAAAGACTCCACAAGCGGTGTCAGCCAAACCTGGATGTGCAACCCATGTACCGTCATGACCATTACTCGCTTCCAGTGCTTTATCTGTTTGAATTTTATTAAGCACCCATGCTTGACGCTCTGCTTCTTTAGATGGAATAAAAGCGGCCATGCCTCCCATCGCAAATGCGCCACGACGGTGGCAGGTTTTCACCAGCAAACGTGAATAAGCATTAAGGAACGGTTTTTCCATGGTTACAACTTGGCGATCAGGCAAAATACGATCGGGATACTGGCGAAGGGTTTTAATGTAGCTAAAGATATAATCCCAACGACCGCAATTAAGCCCAACAATATGTTCTTTCAAACTAAAAAGGATTTCATCCATTTCAAACACGGCAGGTAAAGTTTCAATAAGTACCGTTGCTTTAATTGTTCCGCGCATTAAACCGAACTCATCTTCGGTGTAGCTAAACACATCACTCCACCATGCGGCTTCACGATAAGCCTGTAGTTTTGGTAGGTAGAAATAAGGACCACTGCCTTTGGCTAGTAATGCTTTTTGATTCAGGAAAAAGTATAAGGCAAAGTCTAATAGCGCCCCAGGGATGGGTTTTCCATTCCACAGCACATGTTTTTCTGGAAGGTGTAATCCCCTCACACGGCAGATTAATACTGCAGGATCATCAGCAAGTTGATAATGCTTACCAGTGTTGGGATTGGTATAGCTAATCGTACCATTCACCGCATCCCGCAGATTACGCTGACCTTCAATAACTTCATTCCATGCCGGCGCGAAGGAATCCTCAAAGTCAGCCATAAACACTTTCACATTGGCGTTAAGTGCATTAATAACCATTTTACGATCGACAGGGCCTGTTATTTCAACTCGTCGGTCTTGCAAATCTGCTGGAATATTCTGAATCTTCCACTCTGCTTGTCGAATAGACTCTGTTTCAGGGTTGAAGTCAGGTAATTGCCCTTTATCTATCAGGCATTGACGACGTTCTCTATCTTCTAGCAACAATGGAACACGTTCAGCAAAACGATCCACTAAGCGTTCTAAGAAAAGTAACGCGTCATCAGTTAGGATTTCACGCTGAGTTTCTGTTAACGGTTGCTGTAATGATAATTTCATTTGGTAATTAGATTGAACCGCAGTATCTGCCATAACGCCCCATCCTTGTAACTTAATCACTACTTTTATCAATAAGCCTCAAGAGCTTTTTAATGTTATTTACTTCTTAACTTTCCCTTTACGTTGCCGCAACATATAACAAAAAGCAAATTTCACCTTTTCTAACCAAAATCACAATAAAACAACAAAACCCTTCAAAAACAAAAAGTTAAAAAAATTAGAGTAAAAAGTCAAAACACTGAATTAAAACAAAAGTCAGTAAATAACTCGGAATCAACAACTTGTTTTAATAATGATATTTTTTGTAGGTAGTTACGTAATTTTATTACATAACGAGGAAGTTAGAATTTATTGATAATATTTGTTTTAAACAAAAATAATTTTATCAAGGGAAGGTAATTATCTGATTTAATATATTTTAAAAGTAATTATTAAGACTGTAGTTAAACAAAGGAGGAATATACTGATAAATATCACTATTCTTTGTTTGTGACGCAAAACAAAATAATCCATCAAAACAGCAACTTAAACCCATTACAACAAAAAGATTAAAATACCGTTTAATTGAGAATTTTCGATATTTTAATCCAAATTAATGATTTTTTATTATGACGACAAAGTTAAATAAAAAAAGCCTGAAAAATACCACTTATTATCATTTCAAATAATAACGGCACCCATTCAGACTTCTCTAATATAGTGATAATTTACTTATAATAAGGTTTCAACGAGAGAGGCAAGCTTTTCAAAGGTATTAACCCTACTAGACGTTGGTCGCCAAACTAATCCTATTTCACGAAATGCCGCTTGGCCTGGTGGCTCAATCACCACCAGATTCTGGTTATCTAAGATACCGTGCTCAATTGCCATTTGGGGAATAAATGTCGTTCCTAATCCATTGGCTACCATCTGAACCAAGGTATGCAAGCTAGTTGCAGTGAATGGATTAATTTTTTCTTTCGTTGTTAGCTTACACGCAGAAACAGCATGCTCAGTTAAACAATGCTCTTTTTCTAGTAAGAAGACGGATTCATCAGGTAAATCTGCATAACGTAACGGTACAGAGACACGTTCAGCTTGGTTTTTACTGATCACCATTTTAAATGCATCACGCCCAACCACTTTACTGTGCATACCGTTAATCTCAATCGGTAGTGCAAGGATCAGAACATCCATTTCACCATTGCGTAGAGCTGTAAGTAAATTCGTGGTCGTATCTTCTCGTAAGAGTAAGTTAAGGTTGGGATAGCGTCGATTAACCTCCTGCACCAAATCACACAATAGAAAAGGCGCTATCGTTGGAATACATCCCACACGAAGAGGACCTTCCATACCATCACCGGCAGAATGGGACAATTCAATTAAATCTTGGCTGCGTGCCAGTAACTCACGGGAACGCACCACAACCTCATCCCCCATACTGGTAAAAACAAGGGATTTATTATCACGCTCAATAAGTTGGCAACTCAATAAATCTTCTAAATTCTGGATCCCCGAACTAAGTGTCGACTGGCTCACAAAACACTTTTTTGCCGCTTCGCCAAAGTGCCGGGTTTCCGATAGAGTAACTAGGTAATGCAATTGTTTTAACGAGGGAAACTTATTCATCGTATTTTTCGATTACTTCAATCTGTTTATTCCGCTTTTTTCAATTTAACAGTTTGGCTATAGTTTGTCTCGTCCAAGTATGGAGCTAACCACCGAAGGTTAGCAAAACCCAATATCTCAGGAGCACCAAAATGGTACTAGTAGGTCGTCAAGCACCAGATTTTACTGCTGCAGCTGTTCTAGGTAACGGCGAAATCGTTGATAACTTCAACTTTGCAGAGTTCACTAAAGGTAAAAAAGCGGTAGTTTTCTTCTATCCACTAGACTTCACATTCGTATGTCCATCTGAGCTGATCGCTTTTGACAAGCGTTTCGAAGATTTCCAAGCGAAAGGTGTTGAAGTAATTGGTGTTTCTATCGATTCTCAATTCTCTCACAATGCATGGCGTAACACTGCTGTTGAAGACGGCGGTATCGGTCAAGTTAAGTACCCACTAGTTGCTGACGTTAAGCATGAAATTTGTAAAGCTTACGACGTTGAGCACCCAGAAGCAGGCGTTGCTTTCCGTGGTTCTTTCCTAATCGACGAAGATGGCCTTGTACGTCACCAAGTGGTTAACGATCTACCTCTAGGCCGTAACATCGACGAAATGCTACGTATGGTTGACGCATTAAACTTCCACCAAAAACACGGTGAAGTATGTCCAGCACAGTGGGAAGAAGGTAAAGCAGGTATGGACGCATCACCAAAAGGTGTAGCAGACTACCTATCTGAGCACACTGCAGACCTAGGTAAGAAATAATTATCTAATAACACCATGCTCACGGTGTTATTTCTGACAATCAGCTAAACATAAAGCTACAGTCAGCTCAAAGATAAGAAATATAATGAGGCCTGGATTATACCAGGCCCTTTTTTTATCTGTAATTTACAACCAATCGCACATTATATCCCGTCTTTGTTCGCTCCTACCTTGCCAATCCTCTACACTGCAATACACGCTTTTTATTTCATTAAAAATTATGTCTATTCAACTTGAAGTTTGTATCGATAATCTTGAATCACTCCACTATGCCCAACAAGGTGGCGCAACACGTATCGAGTTGTGTTCCTCTCTCGCACTAGGCGGGTTAACGCCAAGTGCTGGTTTTATGCACTTAGCCGCAAAACAAGCACACATTCCGGTTTACGCCATGATCAGACCACGCCAAGGGGACTTTTTATTTAGTGGTGACGATATTGAGATCATGCTTGCCGACATTCATGCAGCCCATCAAGCAGGATTACAAGGAATCGTCATTGGCGCACTCACAGAACAAAGCCTTATCGATAGCACAACCGTTGCGAGCTTAATAAAACAAGCGAAAGGCTTAGGGGTGACTTTTCATCGAGCCATCGATCAATGTGTCGATCCTTTTGCAGCATTAGATACCATTATGAGCTGCGGCTGCGAGCGCGTACTGACATCTGGGCTTGAAGCTACCGCACCTGAAGGCGCCGCTATGATCAAAAAAATGGTTCGCTATTGTGGTGATAGGCTCAGTATTATGGCAGGTGCTGGCGTCACACCAGATAATGTTCAAACCTTAGTTGCTGAGACGGGA
The DNA here is from genome assembly GCF_003026755.1 of Photobacterium sp. GB-50. NCBI lineage: Bacteria > Pseudomonadati > Pseudomonadota > Gammaproteobacteria > Vibrionales > Vibrionaceae > Photobacterium > Photobacterium sp. GB-50. The sequence goes on along the minus strand of NZ_PYNX01000010.1, from coordinate 64,546 downwards.
ATAAAAGAAGTGCATCTTTCTGGTAAAACAACGCGCCCCAGTAAAATATTAAATCACACTTCTAGTGCACATATGGGCAACGCCATCTTTGATGATTTTCAAATCCCAGTGACAAGTATTGATACGATCAAAAGTGTCAAATCTAAGCTGAGAAGAGAATAAGCCGGTAAATGAACACAACTAAAAAGAGCGCTAAGTTTCTAAATCAAGCTCAGCGCCCTTATTACAGATTCATGTATCCCGAGTATTATAGGAAGTTAGTAATATCTTCTGGGTTAGTGTGGCGAATATCTTTACCTTGCACGAAATAGATAATGTATTCACAAATATTTTGGCAACGATCCCCCACACGTTCAATAGAGCGCGCCGCCCACATCACCTTCATCACACTAGGAATAGAATCGGGATCCTCTTTCATGTAAGTCATCAGTTGACGAATAATTGCTTCATATTCTCGATCAATTCGATCATCCGTTTGATAAACATCAATCGCGGCTTTAACATCCATACGGGCGAAAGCATCTAGCACTTCATGTAGCATGCGTACTGCATTTTGACCTAAAGATTCTAGCGATGCCAACAAGTTATATTGCTTATTAGTAAAATTCCCTAGTGCGACTTTAGCAATACTTTCCGCCACGTCACCAATACGTTCTAAATCGGTAATGGTTTTTATAATTGCGATAACAAGACGTAAGTCACTGGCTGTCGGTTGGCGTTTAGCAATAATACGCGTACACGCCTCATCGATTGCGACTTCCATTGCATTAACTTTGCGATCATCTTGGATCACGCGTTTCGCCAAATCTTCTTCTTGTTTATGCAGTGCTTTTAAGGCATCTGCCAACTGCTGTTCAACTAAGCCGCCCATCGCTAAAACATGGGTACGAATACTTTCTAATTCATGATTGAACTGACCAGAAATATGTCGACCAAGGCTAATGTTATTTAACATGATGGTGTGTCCTTAACCATAACGTCCTGTAATATAATCTTCAGTACGTTTTTCTCTTGGGGTGGTGAAAATATCATTGGTGCTCGAGTATTCCACCAGCTCTCCCATATAGATAAAAGCTGTTTGATCTGACACCCGTGCTGCTTGCTGCATGTTATGTGTCACGATAATCACGGTATATTTGGTTTTTAGATCATTGATCAACTCTTCAATCGTTAAGGTTGATATTGGATCCAGCGCTGATGTTGGCTCATCAAGTAGTAATATCTCAGGTTCAATAGCAATCGCACGCGCAATCACTAAACGCTGCTGTTGGCCTCCTGATAAACCAAACGCATTTTCATGCAACCTGTCTTTTACTTCATCCCATAACGCTGCCGAACGCAATGAACTTTCAACCGCATCATCTAAAATACGTCGATCACTGATCCCTTGTAGACGTAAACCATAAACCACATTTTCATATATGGATTTAGGAAAGGGATTCGGGCGTTGAAACACCATTCCTACACGACGACGTAATGACGCAACATCCACTTTTGTATCGTAGATATTTTGTCCATGTAGCATAATTTTACCATCGACATGGCAGCCTTCAATCAAATCGTTCATTCGGTTAATACAACTTAATAACGTTGATTTACCACAACCTGAAGGGCCGATAAATGCAGTAACCTGACCTTTAGGAATACGCATATTGATATTATACAAAGCTTGCGTTTTACCATAGTGTAGGTTCAAACCTTCAATCGATAATGCCGTTTGCTCATCGGGTAACGAAGAGAGATCGACGGGTTCAAATAAACCTATTGATGGTGAAGCAGAATACATAATGTTCTCTCTGTTTATAATCGACTATTCATCGCACTACGTTTGCTCACAATTCTAATGAGCGAAATTTTTCACGCAGATGATTACGGATCCCAATTGCGGTTAAATTCAAACTTACAATCACCGTCACTAATAAAAATGACGTCGCATAAACCAAGGGCCTTGCCGCTTCAACATTTGGACTTTGGAACGCAACATCATAAATATGATACCCCAAATGCATAAACTTACGATCAAGGTGAACAAAAGGAAAATGAACATCAACGGGTAATGTTGGTGCCATTTTTACGACCCCAACTAACATCAACGGCGCCACTTCACCCGCCGCCCTTGCGACCGCTAAAATCAACCCCGTCATAATGGCAGGGCTTGCCATAGGAAGCACGATACGCCATAAGGTTTCCGCTTGAGTTGCACCTAGTGCCAAAGAGCCATTTCGCACTGAACTCGGTATTCGCGATAAACCTTCTTCTGTTGAAACAATAACAACCGGTAATGTCATGATCGCCAATGTTAATGCCGACCATAAAATCCCAGGGGTGCCAAATGTGGGTGTTGGCAATTGAGCAGAGAAAAAGACATCATCAATTGTCCCCCCTACCATGTACACAAAAAAGCCTAACCCAAACACCCCATAAACAATAGACGGTACACCCGCAAGGTTAATCACCGCAATACGTATGATCCTTGTAAAGTTATTATTCCCTGCATATTCATGAAGATAAATTGCTGCTAATACGCCTAATGGCGTCACCATGACACTCATTAGCAACACCATAAATACTGTACCAAAGATTGCCGGAAATACACCGCCTTCGGTATTAGCTTCACGGGGCGCTTCGGTTAAAAATTTATAAACCTGTTTCCCCCAATGCTGAAACTTTTCAATGAAGGTTAATTTATTGGGGTACCACATATCTAGTACTTGAGACATCGATAAGGTGATCGTTTTACCTTGGCTATCTCGAAGTAATAAACTGGCACTATCTAGTTGAGACTGTAATGAAAACAAACGATTTTCAATGTTTTTATAAATCGTTTTATAGTTCAGTTCCTCACGTTCAATCCGTGCTTTTTCGTCAGACGTTAATTTATCTTTTAAAGCTAATTGACGCTTTTCTAAACGTAGCTTTTCTAAATGCCAATTCGTATCTGCAATTTCGATCTGTTGTAGTTTCTTTAATTCAGTTCTAATTGCAGAAGCTTCACTTAACGCGATAGGTAAATAGTCCATGCTATTACGCACACCATTTGCCATAATTGCGATAGGATAGCCATAAAACTTACCATTCGTTTCTCGATCGACAACAGCAATGTTTTTCGCTATTTCTTGATGTTTTATTTGGCTTTTTAATACCGTAAAAAAGTCGGTCCCCACTCGTTCACGATTACCGATCTTAATGAGATAACGCATCTCAACCGGACCTGGCATATGAGATACATCAACCCCAGCTTCACGCAATTGTTGCAACGGGATCGCCTTACTGTCATATAACTCACCAATCACGGTTTGGTGTTTACCTGCAATATCAATATCGAATTGATAAACAGGTGAAGGCCAAAAGTAGCTTAAGCCTTTATAACCAATAAGTAATAATAATCCTAAAACAGCAACAAGGCTTAGGCTAACCGCACCCGCAGTTACCCAAATCCAAGGAGAGCCAGATTTAAACCATTTAATCATGATCACCTCCCTCTCTTATAGTGAACTGTATTTTTCACGTAAACGTTGCCTCACAACCTCAGCGATTGTATTGAATACAAAGGTAAAGACGAACAATACAAACGCCGCTAAAAACAATACGCGATAATGCGAACTTGCCACTTCAGACTCAGGCATTTCAATTGCAATGGTTGCAGCCAATGTTCTTAAGCCCTGTAATAAATTCCAATCCATGACAGGGGTATTCCCCGTCGCCATCAGTACAATCATCGTTTCTCCAACAGCTCGACCTAGCCCCATCATTACCGCAGAAAAAATACCTGGGCTTGCTGTTAGCAAAACCACCTTGGTTAAGGTTTGCCATTGAGTCGCACCTAATGCCAAAGAGCCTTTCGTTAAATGGCTAGGGACAGAGAACACTGCATCTTCTGCAATCGTAAAAATAGTGGGGATCACCGCAAATCCCATTGCAATACCAACAATTAACGCATTACGTTGATCGTAACCAATACCATAATGATGAGATAAATAACTTTGTAAATCGCTGCCAAATAGCCACTGAGACAACCAAGGACTAACAGCAAAACAGCCATAACCTATCAAGACGATCATCGGGATCAAAATAGCGATGTGAAAACCATGAGGGATACGTGAACGCCATTGTCCAGGTAACATTGACCAAATCAAACCAATTACAATCATGCTTATCGGTAATGTAATAAAGCTTAATGCAACCCCAGTCAGATTCTGATCAACGATAGGTGCAAGCCAAATTCCAGCTAAAAAACCTAAGATCACCGTCGGTAAAGCTTCCATTAATTCAATCGTTGGCTTGATTAATCGACGCACTTTAGAGGACATAAAGTAAGCGGTATAAATCGCCCCCGCCAGTGCCAACGGTATAGCAAATAACATCGAAAAAAACGCAGCTTTCAATGTGCCGAAAATAATCGGTACCAAGCTTAATTTGGGTTCAAACTCGTCACTTGCTGACGTTGATTGCCAAACATAATCAGGCTCAGGATATCCCTCGTACCACACTTCTTGCCACAGTGAGGAAATACCAATATCCGGATGGGAATTATTCACTTTATAGGTTTGCCACTTACCATTATCTAGCGTGAGCAACATATTCGCTTTTGGTGATATAGCGATATCTTGAGGGACAGTCTCAAATACCTGATCTTGATAAATCACATCGCGCTCAGAGGTATAATAAGCCGATACTCGACCATCTTGTTGAATAACAAAAAAGCCTTTGCGGTAATACTCAGGGACGATTTTCACAATAGGGCTAGAAGAAAAAAGGAAATCTCGCACCTTCACTAATTGACGTTTCCCCTCTTTGACCACTTCAAACCATTGGGTGATCGTATTATTAGAGTTTGTTACTAATAAGGAATTCGCCCCTGATAATAAATTAATCCGCTCAGGCGTTACTGTTTTATCATTAGAGAGTTTCGTTGTTTGTCTCAATACCGCGTGCTGATGTTGAAGAGAATAAGTAAAGAGTGTTTTACCACTTAAAACATAAAGTGTTTTACCGTCAGGCGTTAATACAAGCTGCTCAACACTCGCAGGTACATCATCAATATTAAATTGAAATTGCTGCCATGTTTTATCATCTGCTGCGCTCATTTCTGAATGAGAGAACCTAACCACAGAGAGTTTATCTTGGTTAGTATAAGCGGCTAAAATAATAGTGTTATCACGCCCTGATATGGCTAATTTATCAATAATATCTTGTTTGGCAACGATAGATAACGACGCTTTTCCAACAGGGTAATCAATAACCGGAAATAGCTGCTTTTTGTTTTGATCAAACGTGAAATTAAAATCCGCTTTCACTATTTTTACTTGGCCACCTGCCAATGCATAGGCGACCAATCCATCCCGCGGCAAACTGGTTGCAACGGCAGTAGGATCATTAACGAGTGTCTGTTGTTTAATCACCTGTCCTGATGCTGGCGGTGGTGATAGTCGGATAAAATCTACCTGACCTTCCGTGGTAAAACGATAAGCTAAGGTATTACTATCATCAATGCCTACTCGCGCAGTGTGCCCCGGCAAGGTCAATGAGAACTGGGAGGTTGGTTTAACCGAAACAGAAGAGAAAATCGGAACAATAACGTAGAGTAAATAGAAAAAAATCAGTACCAAGGTTACAAGTACAAAAATACCGCCAGCCGTCACACCTAAACGCGCTAACTTATCTTTCATTCGACGAAGATGATTTTCTCCCATTAAAAACGAACTGGCGTGTGCCATTATTACCTCAAACCTATTTATACGGACTAAAGTGTATTTCTATTACATGACACTTTTATTACAGGTGATATTACTCAAAATTACATAGTGCACAAATTTATAAATCAGAACTGAAAGAGAATGTCATTAACAATCAATAAATCATGACAACTTACGCATTTACTCATTTATGTCCATTTCAACCATAGACAGCATAAATGGTTATTAGGATAATTATTGATAAGTATCAATAAGTTTGTTGCTAATTGTCACGGCATCAACAACCATTACAAATAAGGAGAGCTGTAATGAAACAACTCATAATTACTGTTATAGGTAAAGATAAAACGGGACTGGTAGAGCAACTTTCAGACACGGTATATAACAACCATGCGAATTGGCTAAAAAGTTCATTAACTCAGCTAAGCGGCCAATTTGCAGGGATTGTTCAAGTTGAAGTTTCCCCTCAACACATTCAACAACTTAGCGATGCATTATCGCAAATTTCGGGGTTGCAGATCCACATTGTAGAAGCACAAATCAAAGCTTCCTCACAACAGCAAATGCAGAAATTAACCGTTACAGGTAATGATCGGTTAGGGATTGTTAAAGACGTCACTACCCATCTGCATCAACTAGGCATAAACATCTACAAGCTCAAAACGAAAACGGAAAGCGCACCTAACTGGGGATACCCGATTTTTACCGCGCAATTTCAACTCGAGCTGCCAACCGATCTCAGCATGGATACCGTACAAGAACAATTAGAATTATTAGCCGATGATTTAACCATAGATATTGAACAATAATTTAAATATCTGGCTGATAAAACAATCACTCAAATTTACATCTCACTGTAACGCTAATACCTTATATTTGCCACAAACAGCTTAGTTTTATAATGCAAAGTAACAAGGACGAACACCGCGCATGACTACCGAAAATCTATATATTGAAAAAGAGCTAAGTTGGCTCTCTTTTAACGAACGAGTATTACAAGAAGCAGCAGACAAGTCTGTTCCTCTCATTGAACGAGTACGATTTCTCGGTATTTTTTCCAGCAATACAGATGAGTTCTACAAAGTCCGCTTTGCTGATGTGAAGCGCCAAATTTTAATTCACGAAGCACAAGGTGGCAGTGATCAAGCCAAAAAATTATTGAGCAAGATCCAAAGTCGAGTACTAAAGCTAAATCAAGATTTTGATACGCTATACAATGAAATATTGTTAGAAATGGCGCGTCGTCATATCTTTTTAGTCAATGAATTACAGTTAGAAGACAGCCAGAAAGCATGGTTGAAACATTATTTCCAACACACCATTTTGCCCCATGTTACCCCGATTTTACTTACTGACGATGTCGACATACTGCAAGTCCTCAAGGATGAATACTCCTATCTTGCTGTCGCTATGACCAAAAACCATGAAACCCATTATGCGTTAATAGAGATCCCAACTGATCAACTGCCCCGTTTTGTTCAATTACCCAAAACCAAAGGGAAACGTCATAAAACCCTTATCTTGCTTGATAATATTATTCGACTTTGTATCGATGATTTATTCAACGGCTTTTTTGAATATGACGAACTTGCCGTATTTGCGATGAAAATGACCCGCGATGCAGAATACGATCTCAGCCAAGAAGTTGAACACAGCTTGCTAGAACAAATGTCAGAAGGGTTAAATCAACGCCTAACTGCGATGCCTGTACGTTTTGTATATCAACGTGATATGCCGGGTGATATGATCAATGTGTTATGCGATAAACTCCAAGTATCAAGCTATGACAGTGTGATCCCCGGTGGCCGTTATCACAATTTTAAAGACTTTATTGGTTTCCCTAATGTCGGTAGAAGCTATTTAGAGAACAAAGATCTTCCGCCAATTAAAAGCTATCAATTTACATCGGCTCGTAATGCCTTTGATGCCATCAAAGCGCAAGATATTTTATTGTATTACCCATACCACACCTTTAGTCATATAACTGAGTTGGTACGACAAGCCTCTTACGATCCCAAAGTCCGTAGCATTAAAATCAATATTTATCGTGTTGCTAAAAACTCACGCATTATTGAATCAATGATTGATGCTGCCAACAACGGTAAGAGTGTAACTGTCGTTGTCGAACTGCAAGCACGCTTTGATGAAGAAGCCAATATTGAATGGGCAAGGCGTCTCACTGAGGCTGGAGTAAACGTTATTTTTGGTGTGCCAGGGTTAAAAATCCACTCCAAACTTTGCCTAATCACCCGTAAAGAATCAGGCGAGCTGGTTCGATATGCGCATATCGGTACGGGTAACTTTAATGAAAAAACCGCTCGAATTTATACCGACTTTTCACTCCTAACCTGTGAAAAAGCCATTACCGATGAAGTAAAACAAGTCTTTGCTTATATCGCAAACCCATATCGCCCCGTTAAATTTAACCATTTAATCGTATCCCCGCGTAACTCTCGCTCTCGATTGTATGAACTCATTGATAGAGAAATAGCTCATGCTAAGCAAAAGTTACCATCAGGTATTACACTTAAGGTCAATAACCTCGTCGATAGAGGTTTGATTAATATGCTATATCAAGCCAGTAATAGCGGCGTGAAAATCAAATTAATTGTTCGAGGTATGTGTTCATTAATTCCCGGGATTAAGGGGATCAGCGACAACATTACCGCGATCAGTATTATCGACAGATTTCTAGAGCATCCTCGCGTCGCGGTATTTGAAAATAATGGTGATACTGAGGTTTATATTTCATCAGCTGATTGGATGAGCCGGAATATTGATAATCGTATTGAAGTCGGGTGCCCTATTAATTCACCGGTGTTAAAACAACGTATTATCGATATTCTTAATATCCAACTTTGCGATACTGTCAAAGCACGTATTATCGATGAAGGCATGCATAACCATTATGTACCGCGTGGTAATAGACGAAAAATTCGCTCACAAACGGCCATTTATGATTATCTGAAACACAGCGAGAAAAAACTGAAAAAGCACGCTGAAAAAACAGAGAAATAAAATGACAAAAACTAATTCTTCGCCACAACCTCGCGAAATAGCAGCTATCGATATCGGTTCAAATAGCTTTCATATGGTTGTGGCTCGCATTGTTGGTCAAAGCCTTCAAATTGTCAGCCGTCATAAACAAAGAGTCCACCTTGCATCTGGGCTTGATAAACATTTAAACCTTGATCAAGCCGCCATGAATCGCGGCTTAAGCTGCCTTGCAATGTTTGCCGAAAGACTGCAAGGCTTTAAACCTGAAAATGTCCGTATCGCGGCAACGTACACATTACGTCAGGCGCAAAATGCCCATATTTTTCTCCAACGAGCTGAGCGTATTTTACCCTTCCCCATCGAGATCATTCCCGGAACAGAAGAAGCCCGCTTAATTTATCTTGGCGTTGCACATACCCAACCCGATAAAGGTAAAAAACTGGTGATCGATATCGGTGGCGGTAGCACTGAATTAGTCATTGGTGAAGAATTTGATACCCATATTTTATATAGCAAGCATATGGGGTGTGTAAGCTACAACAAACTCTTTTTTTCTAATGGAAAACTCAGCCGTAAAAATATTGCGGCGGCCCAACTTGCAGCACGCCAGAAGCTTGAAAGTATCGCCAGTAAATATACCGATATTGGATGGGATAAAACCTTGGGCTCATCTGGCACCATTAAAGCTATCCGTGAAGTATTAATCGCTCAAGGTCATAGCGATGGCGTGATCACATCATCTCGTTTAAACCGATTACTTGATCAAATTAGCACCTTTAAACATCAAGATGATCTCGAACTTCCGGGCTTAACCGATGAGAGAAAGCCTGTTTTTGCCGCTGGAGTAGCGATCTTAAGTGCTGTGTTTGAAGCACTTGATATTGATGATATGCATTTTTCCAGTGGCGCATTACGCGAGGGGTTACTGTATGAAATGGAACAACGATTCCGTCACAGTGATATCCGTATTCGTACTGCTGATGCAATGGCAAAACAATACAATATCGACACCACACAAGCGAAACGTGTTCAAACAACTGCGATTAATATTTACGACCAAATAGATACTCAACCGGGCATGAACAAAAATGAATTATCGACCTTGCTATCATGGGGTGCGTTACTTCATGAAGTTGGGCTAAATATAAGCTATCCCGGATTTCATCGCCATAGTGCTTACTTACTTCGATATAGCACTATGCCAGGATTCAATATCGAACAACAAACGGTACTTTCAACCTTAGTACGCTATCAACGTAAAACATTAAAACTGACAGAAATGCCCGAGTTGACCATCTATAAACGTAAACATCTTTACCCGTTAATTCGTACCTTGCGTATTGCCGTGGTGTTAAATGGGCAGCGCAGTGATGAACCATTACCACATATAAAAGTGAATGCCGATAAAGAGCACTGGCAATTAACCTTACCTAAGGGTTGGACAACACAAAATAAATTACTCGCAGCAGATATGCGAACGGAACAAGAATATTGGCATAAAGCGGGATGGATGCTAGAAGTTAATGAATTGAGTGACTCATAGTTATACCTAACAGCTAAAACAACAACGCCAGCGAAATGCTGGCGTTGTCAATTAACCATTTCTACTTAGCTTATTAGGCAGTAAACATCATCTACAGTTACAGCCCAAGCGCAGCCATATTTTGTTCAACAACCTTTACGGGTAACGGAATATAACCGTCTTTTTGAACAATTTTCTGGCCGTCACTCGATAGAATAAACCGCAAAAATTCCCCTTCCATCGGTGCTAACGGCTTGTTCGGGTGTTTATTAACATAAATATATAAAAAGCGGGATAATGGGTAATGACCACTGACTGAATTCTCAATCGTCGCTTCAACATAATCATCTCCTTCACGCGCCACAGGTATCGCTTTAATCCCTGTCGTTTTATAGCCTATCCCGGAATAACCAATCGCATTTAATGAAGTTGATACCGATTGTACAACCGATGCCGATCCCGGTTGCTCATTAACATTGTTACGAAAATCCCCTCGACATAGCGCATGTTTTTTAAAATAGCCATAGGTCCCTGAAACTGAATTTCGTCCATAGATCTGAATACCACGATCTTTCCAGCTACCCGGCAAGCCTAGCTGTCCCCATTTGGTAATAGGTTTTAATGCACCACAACGTAAGGTTTGTGAATAAATCGCATCTAACTGCTCAAAGTTAATCCCCTTTAATGGATTATCTTCATGCACAAACACCGCAAGCGCATCAACGGCAACTTTAATCGCAGTCGGTTTATAACCATACTCTTGCTCAAATGCTTCAATTTCTTTGTTTTTCATTGCTCGGCTCATCGGGCCAAGTTGCGCTGTCGCTTCAATTAATGCAGTTGGTGCTGTTGATGAGCCTGCGGTTTGAATTTGAATATTAATATTTGGATAGCGACGTTTAAATTCTTCCGCCCAATAAGTCATTAAGTTCGCCAAGGTATCTGAACCAACTGACGACAAGTTACCCGAAATGCCGCTCACTTTCTGATAAGGCAATAAGCTTGGCTCTACTGCTTTAACGCTTGATGTTTCTATACTGGATGTTTCAGTTTCAGCCTGAGCGCTACCTGCCAGTAATAACAACAATACCCCAACAAAAGATTTCAATCGCTTATCTATATATTTCATCTCTTTAATCACTTCTAAATATCATCGGCTAATTCAGCCGCTGGAGTGTTATCTGCAATTAATCGAGACGGTAATGTAAATGCAAAAGTACTGCCTTTTCCAAGCTCACTTTCAATTTCTAAATGGGAATCATGGTGGCTCAAAGCATGTTTAACAATCGCCAGTCCTAAACCACTACCGCCCGTTTCACGAGAGCGGGCTTTATCCACACGATAGAAACGCTCTGTTAAGCGATGAATATGCTGAGCTTCAATGCCCTCACCGCTATCTGTTACTTCTAATCTTGCGCCGTTAGGCGAGCGATACCAACGAACCGTAATATCAGCATCACTTGGAGTATGTTTAACCGCGTTATAAACCAAATTAGAAATTGCACTACGTAGCTGATCATCATCACCTAAGACACTTAAGCTCTGATCAATCTCAAAATTAAAGTGCTGATTTTTATCCCCACTGAGTGAGATCGCTTCTTTTTCTAAAATATCTAACATCGCTGGAACATCCACCACTTCCTCTAACTCAATGGTTGGAGCGGCTTCAATTTTTGACAAGGTTAATAGCTGCTCAACTAGCGCATTCATTCGTGCTAATTGCTCCGTCATCACACCATGTGCACGATCCCACATTGGTCCTGATAACATATCAGGATCTGACGACATTTCGAGATAACCTTGCAGCACCGTCATTGGCGTGCGCAATTCGTGAGAAACGTTTGCAAAGAAATTACGACGCATGCCTTCAAGCTGCTTAAGCTGAGATACATCACGTACCGCCATCAAATACTCACCTTCGGTATAACGCATGATCCGCAGCTCTAAGGTGCGGTCATAGTTCATAGGTGAAGTGATTTCTAATGGCGTATCAAAAGATTGTCTTGCCAGATAACGGACAAAATCAGGGCTTCTTAATAAGTTACTGATAGGTTGACCCGCATCATCAGGCCAACGCAAGCCCAATAATTGCTGCGCTAATTTATTACACCAAACGATATTGCCTTCACTACGGAATACAACAACCGCATCGGGCAATGATTCAGCACCATTACGGAAACGACGAATTAAGGTAGTGAGTTCTTTACGGCGACGACGATTACGTTGTTGTAAACGATACATGCCATTAAATAGCGGCTCCCAACTACCAGAGCCAGAAGGAGGAGTAAGGCTACGATCTTTCCATAACCAATCTGACATTTTCAATTGATTGTGGAAATGCCAAATCAGTTGAATCCAAGTTGCGACGAGTAAAAACCACGGTAAATAACCGAAAATCATACCAAGGATGATCCACGGTAGATAAAACAGAATTAACTCCCATACCAATTTTTTCCATGACAATCTTTCGACCATGCTTTACTCCTTGTAACGGAGTTATGGTATGGATCCGTTACATTAAATTTCTTTACTCGTACAAACAACACAACCTCCAACCTTATCGAACTGCGATAATGGGTGAAGGCTCGTATTTTTCTTTATATAGCTAACCCGCATGTGGGTTGTGAATCACTACTATGGGCGAGTTGAGAAGCGATAACCTGCTCCACGTACCGTTTGCACCATCTTATCGTGTCCGCCTGATTCTAACGCTTTACGTAAACGACGAATGTGAACATCAACAGTACGATCTTCAACATAAACGTTAGTGCCCCAAACATTATTAAGTAGCTGTTCACGACTATAAACGCGCTCTTGGTGCGTCATAAAGAAGTGCAGCATTTTAAACTCTGTTGGGCCCATCTCTAATGGTTCATCATCCGATGTTACACGGTGCGATACAGGATCTAATTTCAGCCCTTGCACATCAATTACATCATCTAATGCTGTTGGTGACACACGACGCATAACCGCTTTTAAGCGTGCCATTAACTCTTTTGGAGAGAATGGTTTAGTGATGTAATCATCCGCACCTACTTCAAGACCACGAACTTTATCTTCTTCCTCACCACGTGCTGTTAACATTACAACAGGGATTTGGCGTGTAAGTTCATCGCGCTTAAGGTGTTTGATCAGGTTAATACCTGAACCACCGGGTAACATCCAGTCCATGAGAATAAGCTCAGGATAAGGTTCGCACATTTTTTCTAGTGCTGTGTCATAGTCCTCAGCTTCGATCGCTTGATAGCCCTTTTGCTCCAACACGAAACATAGCATTTCACGAATTGGAGCTTCATCTTCTACCACAAGAATCCGTCTTACCATAATCAAATATACCTAGTCGTTTGCTTCATCTGACATGCGCCATTATGTGTTCTTAATATTACACTTTTGTGACTTGTTGTAATAAAAGTATAAACCAAGTTGAATATGTGTCATTTAAACACTCTCATAATTTATAAAATAATGAGATAAATATTAAATAATTACAATGGGTTAATGCGTATTTATATTAACCTTTTATGGCAATATGACTACGCCCCCCCCCTTGTGCTTCAACCGCCACTTGCACCCCGATACGTTCAACTAAAGTACCTACATGAGAGATAACACCAATTTGTCGACCATCCGCTTGAAGTGCATCAAGGCAGGCTAATGCCATTTCTAAACTATCAGGATCTAGGGTGCCAAATCCTTCATCAATAAACAGAGAGCCGAGTTGGCGCGTATCTGCCGCCAGTGAGGCTAAGGCTAAAGCCAAAGACAACGACACTAAGAAACTCTCTCCCCCCGAAAGCGATTCCACACTACGTACTTCATCACCCATATCATGATCGATAACCTGCAACGCCAATGGGCTGCCCGGTACTGGTTGTAACGCATAACGTGGCGCAAGATCTTGCAAGTGATGGTTGGCATTAATCACTAACTGTTGCAGTGTTAATCCTTGAGCCAAGGTACGGAATTTATTACCCGTAGCCGATCCGATTAAATCGCTCATTTCTATCCATAGCTCGGTTTGCGTTTGCTGGGTCGCTAATGCTGAGCGAAGATCGCCAGCTTGTTTTTCCGCTTGTTCGCCTAAATCTAAACGCTGACGTAATTGGAAGACTTGATCATCAAGTTGCGATTTTTCCGTCTGCCATTGGTTAAACAATTGCTGTTGAGTTGAGGCGTCATCACCAATGTCATGTTCACTAAACCACTGCTTGGCTAATTCAACCGTCGGCTGATAATCAACCTGTGCTTGCTGTCTTTCTTTAACAATAGTTTCGCCTTGCGACACCGCTTGCTCTAGCTGTTTTAGCTCACTGCGCTCTTGCTGTAACCATGCCTCATCGTGACTTAATAACGCCGTTAATTCAGCTTCTGTTAACGCAAGCTTTTCCAACCATGCTTGCCACACTTGTTGTAGATTCTGTTGTGCTGTTTCAGATTCTGCTAATTGTTGGGTCGCGTTCTGCTGTTTGGTTAACTCTGCGGCAATCACTTCTGCCAATTGGTTTAATTGTGTTTGTCGCTGTTGGCATTGTTGCTGCTGTGCGTCAACATCAGCTTTGGCTGAGCGTTCAATCGTATCGAGTGGCTGATCGCCAATCAGTTCCAACCGTTGTTGCCAACAAACCTGTTGCTCTTTCGCAAGACGGGCTAATTTGGCCGTTAACTCATCGGCTTGTTGCTCACCATGCTGAACGCTATTGGTTAATGTTGCGAGCACTGGCGCAAGCTCTGTCAGTTGTTTTTCAAGCAGTAATTGTTGCTCAACATTGGTTTGATATTGCTGAACTTGGTACTCTAAATCGGCAATAAAATCCGCTTTACCTTGCTGAGCTAATGCATTTATCCATGCGTCATTACCATAGATTGTCATTAACGCCTGCTGTCTTTCAGCTATCACGTTTTGCACATTATTAGCTTGTGCTGTAAACGCATTACATTGTTCTTGAGCTTGAGTTTGCTGCTGAGTTAGCAGATAGCCTTGCTCTTTCAGATCCGCTTCTTGCTTAGTTAATTGCTGTAATTGAAGCAGCTGTTGCTTGACTTCTTCAATCAGCACTTTGCGCTGCTCACCCTGAACTTTAATCTGCTGCATTTGCGATTTAGCATCATCGACTGCTTGTGACCAATGTGCTTGATAATGAGAAAGCTGAGCTACATCGCTATCAGTCGATAAGGTAATTTCAGTCAAAGTAATGGCATTTAGATCCGTTGCCATAAGATCGGTCCAATGGCATTGCTGCTGGTTAACTAACGTCTGAATCGTATTATTAAAACCTGCAATTTCTTGCTCAATATCAGTGTGACGTTGCTTATCTTGCAAGACAGATTGAGTTAGCTGGCGCTGCTCGGCATTAGCATCTTGTAATTGCTGGGCTAATTGCTGTAATCGCTGTTGTTGTTGGCTAATAATGCTTTCAACTTGCGGATTGTGCTGCTGATAAGGATGATTTTCGGAACCACACAGTGGGCAAGCTTCACCTTCAACAAGTTGCTCGCGATAGTCAGTTAAGCTCATGACAGCACGGCTTTGGTTTAGCTGAAGCTCTACTTCTTTATGTTGCGCATCTAATTGTAATAACTCAGGGCTTAATGCTGCTAAACGTTGCTCACTGCTAGCAATATTCGTCACTAAACCTTGCTGCTGAAGCTGAGATTTATCGCGCTGTTGAAGCAAACCATGCCATTTATCTAGGCCAAATAAACTCTCTTTTAGTTTGCTACTGAATTGCTGATACGCAGCATAATGTTGGCGTTCTTGATCTTGTAATTGCTCTAATGCAGTGAGATCGTGCGCTGCGGTTTGCTGCGTTAATTGTAGCTTTTGCTGATCCAATGCAGAAAGCTGTTTATCAAATTGGATCTGCTGCTGCGCCACGCTCGCTAACGTTGTTTCACGCTGTTTTATGTCAGTTTGAAGCTGTGCAATTTGGCTTTGCGCTTGTTGATACTGGCTGATGTTATCTTTAATCGCATTTTGCTGCTCCGCTAAGGCTTTTACCCCTTGCGTTTGAGACAATGCCGCAGTCACTTGTTGTTGTTGTAACTGGGCGGCGTGTTGCTGTTGTTGCTTACTCGCAAGTTGCTCACGCTGGGTCGTGAGGTCTTTATTTAAGCCAGCTAATTGCTGCTGTAATTCTGCGCTTTGTTGCTGTAAAGCATCACGCTTTTGCTCAATACTTGCCGCTTGTTTTAGTTTTGGCTCAAGATCGGTTAACAGCTGTTGTTTTTGCGCTAATTGCTGCTGGCTTTGCTCTACATGCGTTTGTAATTGCCCTTGTTGCTGCTGCTTAGCCGTTAATTCAGCGGTGGCTAATTGCAATGATTGCTGCCACTTGCTCACTTGTTGCTGTGCTTGGGTTAATAGCGTGAAATCACCGCGAGCAGGCAGTGCTTGCTCATATTTGGTCAGTTGCAGATAACGCGGCGCGGCTAATTGTTGGTCTTGCTTGGCTTGTACTAACTGCTGCTCACTTTCACCAATACGCTGCGTCAGTTTTTCAGCATTCACCAACACATCTTGATGCTGTTTTAGTTGCTCTAACTTTTGTTGCTGGCTATTTACTTGTTCACGAGCACTGACCAATTGAGTATTTAATGCTTCGCGCTCTTCGTCAGTTAACAGTGCGATATCACCTAACTTACCTTGAAGTTGCGTCAGTTTGAGCTTTTCATCTTTGGCACGTTCATGAGCCGCAATGGATAATCGACCGTAAATTTCACCGCCCGTCATACGCTCTAACAGTGCTGCACGTTCATCAGCCCCTGCTTTTAGAAATGCCGCGAATTCGCCTTGTGGCAACATCACAGCACGACGAAACTGATCGAAGCTCAAGCCAATCAGCTTTTCAATTTCTGCTTGTAGTTCTTGTTTTTTACCCGCGAAACGCTGCCCTGTTTCAATGTTTTCTAACCATTGTTCAGCGGCTTGAATTTTGCCTTCTGCACGACCACGCGCACGACGAACATGCCAATGCGAACGCCAATGTGAACCATCATTGGCAATAAAATCGACTTCGGCAAAACCTTCACCTTTACCGCGCGATAAAATACTACGCACATCATTGGCTTTGATGCGGTTATCTTCATCATCACGACCGATTTCAGCATCGTTCTTTTTGTTTGATTGCAAACGCGGAATACGATCAAACAACGCCAAACAAATCGCATCGAGCAAGGTTGATTTACCTGCCCCTGTTTTACCTGTGATCGCAAACAAGCCAGCATCGCCTAATCTGCCACCCGCAAAATCAATCTCAAATTTGGTTTGTAAACTCGCTAAATTTTCACCACGAAGCGCAAGGATTTTCATTGTTATTATCTCTCTTATTCTTGTTCTTCAACTTGGGTTAATAGGGTTTCAAACGCTTCAGCCATTGCTTCGGTTGGCTCACCATCGAATTTCTTATTCCAACTTAATGCGAACACTTGTTGTGGCGACACCTCTGATAATCGACGGTGTTGCAAGCTATCTTGTTGCTCGCGTTGGCTGTAATGAGGCGTAATTTTGGCAAGGCGAACAGATTTGCCTTCTAATGCTTGCAGCACTTTTTCACGCAAGAGGGCTTGTGGTTTATCAAGCAACACATGCACTTCTAAAAAGGGTTGTTGCTCACGTGGCAATTCATCGTCAGGTAAGGCTTTTAATGCGGCTAACACTTCATCTAACGGCGCGGGTTTTGTTGGCACTTTAAGCATATCGACACAGCGAGGAATACTGATCTCTTCAATCACTTTAACGTCACTACCATCAAACTCTACTGCTAAAATTTGGTGGTTATAATTACGCTCTGACATCGATAGTGGAATCGGCGATCCGCTATAACGTACATGCTCTTTCTTCGCCACTTTTTGGGCTAAATGCAAATGTCCAAGCGCGACATAACCCATGTCATCAGCAAAAATTGAGGCTGGTAGCGCATGTTGATTACCGCCAAGTACACGGCGTTCTGACATTTCAGATAATTGCCCTGATGCCATATACGCGTGTCCCATGCCGATCATCGCTTGTTCTGGCGCAAGTAATTCACGGGCGGCTTGGGTCATATCGCTATATAGCACTTCTACCCCTTTAATTAAGCGGTCTTCGTTTTCATCAAGGTTATCGGTACGTAAATCGGCACTGCGCAAAAACGGCACAGCTAATACATACGCGGCAGTTTGTTTATCTTTATTAGTGATAGGCACCAGCATACGCTTAACATCTAAGGTGCCATCTTCTAAGCGATGGATACCGCCAACCATATGCAAATCAAAGGCTTTTAATAGTTCATGAGGCGCATCAAGCTTGCTTGGTGAATCATGGTTACCGCCAATCATCACTACATCTAAATTCGGTAGGGTTTTCGACACTTTTGCCAGAAAGCGATACAACATGCGCCATGCGCTGGCTGGCGGATTGGCAGTATCGAAAATATCACCAGCAACTAATAAGGCATCCGCTTGCTGAGCTTCAAGTTCATCGGCTAACCAATCTAAGAACGCTTGATGTTCATAGTCGCGGTTATAACCGTGGAGTTGATGCCCTAAGTGCCAGTCAGAGGTATGGATGATTTTCATAATATAATGCGCAACCTAGCCAGAAATAATCTGCTGATTGTACCGTGAGATCTGCCAAACCACATCTGCTATTTCACTGCCTTACACAGCTATCACGGAATTTAATTTTTGATAAATAAGTCAGGGAGTTAGTTTTGGAGAATGATGTAGTTTAAAGTGTTAAAAATTAAAAAAAATTAAAAAACTTTTAGTGTTGTTTTAGTTGAAACTAATTATAATTTATTTCTTTAATGTTTATCGTGCTTTTATTACTACGAGCACTTTCTAGAGCTCTGCTTGTAACGCCTTGATTTAGATAAATACATCTAAATACTTTATATATTATTCAACAATTCGGACACCTTAATGAAAACATCTTTAGTAATAACAACTTATAACTCTAAATTATATTTAAAGGCTGTTCTTAATAGCGTCTGCATGCAAAATATTTTACCAGATGAGGTAGTTATTGCTGATGATGGTTCATCAGACGGTACAGCCGAAATGTTGAGCAGTTTAAAAGATACTTTTCCTGTTCCATTAATTCATGCTTATCAAGAAGATGAAGGTTTTCGAGCTTCTAGAGCCAGGAATTTAGCCGTAAAAGCGGCCTCCGGCGATTTTATTGTAATGATCGATGGAGATATGTTCTTAACTCAAAACTTTATTCAATCACATATTAATAACGCTAAAAAAGGTACTTTAACTCAAGGCCCTAGAGTTAAGATGAGAAAAGAATTAAGTCTTCGTGTTATGAATGGATATGAATTTCCAAACTTATTATCTTGGGGGATTAAAGGGTTAAGGTATAGAAAAAATGCTATCAACTCATCGTTCTTAACTAAGGCCCTTATATCTATAAGAAATGATATTAAAAATATAAGAAGCTGTAATTTTGCTTTTTGGAAACAAGACTATATAGCTATCAATGGTTTTGATAACGATTTTATTGGATGGGGAAGAGAAGATAGTGATTTTGCGCAACGCCTAGTTAATAACGGAATAAAAATACAGCATATTCGTTGTGGGTGTATTGGCTACCATCTTTGGCATGAAGGTAACTCCCAAGATAATTTAGGCGTAAACCATGAACTGTTATTAGATACAATTAAAAATAAAAAAATACGCTGTGATAATGGTATTGATCAACTTTAGATATGTTGAATAAAAATTTATTAAATATTACTAACTTTGGCACATTTTAATGACTCTAAAAGGTCGCTTCGGCGGCCATTGTTATACTGGACGTTACCGTTAAGTATAGTGTGTACATTAAGGAAACCAGTAGTAGTTGATTCTATTTCTGCCTATGATGAAAAGGGCTCATTTATATCTTGAGCTCTAAAGTCAACTTTTCTTTGTAATGTGTGCTTTATTGTTTCTGTCACCTTCGTATTTTCAATCAGGTCCTGCTTTAGTTCTTCAGCCTCTTCTCTAAACGCAAGAAGTTTACCTTTTTATTCAAATAAACTTTCACATAGAAAATGAGTTAAAACCGTCCTTCTCCAAGCAAAAATCACCGTTTCTCGTTTCAACAGCCCACGCAACATAGTTAACAGCATTATCAATGCCTCAATGACAGATATCCATCGCGAAGAAAAAACGATTTCTGTCTGTAGTGCTGCCGATAACATTAACTATGAACTGGAATACAATTATTTAATTATCGCCATTGATGCGATAAGTAATGACTTAATACATCCGCTTGCTGAGCTTCAAGTTCATCGGCTAACCAATCTAAGAACGCTTGATGTTCATAGTCGCGGTTATAACCGTGAAGTTGATGCCCTAAGTGCCAGTCAGAGGTATGGATAATTTTCATAATATAATGCGCAACCTAGCCAGAAATAATCTGCTGATTGCACCGTGAGATCTGCCAAACCACATCTGCTATTTCACTGCCTTACACAGCTATCACGGAATTTTATTTTTGATAAATAAGTCAGGGAGTTAGTTTGGGGAAATAAGGTATGTTTTTAGGTGAGTTAAAATGAAAAAGACCGCTATGAAGCGATCTTTTAAATGTATATTTAACAGTGGCTCTATTTATACGTACAAAAAATCGTCAAAAGATGATTATTCATCCTGCGTTAGGCTGTTTTTAATACTTCACATAATTTATTAAGCAGTAAGGCTCTTTCCCTGAAATCCACAAAATAGTTATTAATGAGTAGTACAACACCATTTCCAGTATCTGGATCGATCATAACGCGTGACAGAATGCCAGGCCCACCACCATCATGTCCCCAAAATGTACCGTATCGTGCCGTTTTAAATTGGAACCATCCAAGTCCAAGATTGCTACCTGTTGTAAGATCATTACGCTGAACATGAAAAATACTATCGATGGTTTCTTTTTTGAGTAATGCCGTTTTAGCTTTATTCTGTGAAAG
Organism: Photobacterium sp. GB-50; assembly: GCF_003026755.1. Classification (NCBI taxonomy): domain Bacteria; kingdom Pseudomonadati; phylum Pseudomonadota; class Gammaproteobacteria; order Vibrionales; family Vibrionaceae; genus Photobacterium; species Photobacterium sp. GB-50. Next base: position 43,403 of record NZ_PYNX01000010.1, on the reverse strand, counting down.
GAAGGATTGCATAAAAGTGGTTAATGCCAAAGTGGAAGATCCTAGTAATCCGGCTGCATTGAAAGGTGAAAAATAACTACAATCATCAATAGGATAATAGTTTTTATTGCCATCAGAAGGGATGACCCTTTGACTTAAGTAACCGCGATCTTTCATGCTTTTGGTATATACGCCCATAATTGGAGCTCGAGGACTGTTTTTCGCTTCGTAAGGAGTAATGAGTTTTTGTTGATCTAAATCGGCTTTCTGCCAACCGATATCTTTGATTCCTAGGGGAGAAAATATATATTTATATGTATATTCTTCAAAGGATAAATTAGTTACTTTTTCAATTAGATAAGCAGCAACTAAAGCATTCAAATTTGAATAACCTGAGATCACACCAATAGGATCTGGTGTAACTTGCGTGAAATCACCAGGCTGGTAAAGGTCAAAAACCAAATCTGAGCTGTAATGAGCACCATCCGGAGAAATATTAGATGTAATCCATGCATTCAGATCATCAGGGTAATCTTTACAGAAAAAATCTGCCATGCTGTCCGGGTCTGATGTCATTCTTCGCGAAGACAAGGATGATGTGTGAGTTAACAATTGATATGGCGTGATCGGGGTCTCAGGAAAGTGGGGATTTCGCATGGTGAATCCCAAATAATAGCTAACATCACCATCTAGCTTTATTTTACCTTTTTCCACTAATTGCATCACGGCAGTCCAAGTGACCAACTTACTGACAGAGCCTAAAGTCGGCCATATGCTTTCAAACGTTGCCGGTTTTTTACTTTCTAGATTTTGATAACCAGAACTCTTTTCCCAGACTAACTCACCATTTTTAATTAGAGCAGCACTGATGCTGGCTGCTGGTAGATCAGTTATTGCATTTTCCAGTAAATCTTCTAACGCTTTTTCTGGTGTTTGCTTTTTAGTAAGAGCCCAAGCTCCGATTACACCAACTAATCCTCCGATTCCAACACCTTTTAATAACCTTCTTCTCGAAATCTTATTCATTTTTACTCCATCCCTAAAGTAATAAAGCTCTTGATACTAAATAATCATGAGCGAACAATGCCACAATTGATCTTGATTTATTAGATAACACTTAAGGACGGGTATGTTTAAACTATTAAATTAAAATTGGATGCATTTAACATATGGAGTCTTTCATGTATTACATAATCCTAATTCACATTACAAACCATCCTTTTACTCTCAAAAACGACCTATTTACTTCTAGTTGCCCACGTTACTATTAAGTAAAGAATGTGAACCACTAGCATAATTCCTCTTTTATATCAGCTCTGTTTTGCATCACTCAAAAATTGAATCTCGCTTCATTTCCCATAAATTCAACCACCTATACCCCATTCCGAGCCTAATTCATACCACCAATACATTTATTACACATGAGTAATAATCAATTACCAAATACTGCAATTGTTTTGTTTTTTGAAAGAATTAATATAGCCACATCGAAACGCACAAGACGTTCACAAAAATTCAAAACAAAAGGTTTTATTACTCATGAAAACAGTTATTAAAGCAACAATCGCAGCCGCTATTATCGCAACATCTTTTACTGCTGCAGCAAAAGACGGTAACTTCACTGGCAACATTAACGTTAAGCAATCAAAAACTAATGCAGTTAATATTGGCCACTACCAAAAACAAGGCACTGCTGAACGCTCTCACTCTGGCTTAGTATTTTCACAGCACAAAGCTGCATTAAACTTTTCTGAAAAACTACTTTCAGCAGCAGATAAGTAAGTATTACCCATAAAAGAACACTACTCTTTCTTTTATTATTACTGTTTAACTATTGTTCTTTCTATTTACCATTAATTACTAACTTAAAAGGTAATTATTGTACTTTTTGTTACGCCCTACAAAAGGCTGAATCCGCTATTTCAGCCTTATTATAAAAAATAAGGTCAATCCAATGACAACATTAACCGAAAAGCCAGGCATCACTCTGATTAAATCAGGTACTTTTAAGCTAAATGATTTAAGCAAACTGTTAGAAGTTGAAGGCTTAAAAAGTGATATGGCTGAAGTTGCTGTTACCAATAACAGCGCGCCATTGACGATTGGTCATTTCACTATGTCTCCAGGCGTAGAGTTTGAATACTTTTACGATTCAGTAGAGTACAAAGTGGTTACTAAAGGTAAGATCGTCATGCGTGATACAGACGGCAATAAATACGTTGCTGAAGTGGGCGACGTTATCCTGTTCTCACCTGATGTTACTGTTATCTTCGATGCAGAAAGTGACGGTGAAGCTATCTACACCGCGCACCGCCAAGCTGCAGAAGATTTCGCGCCTGCTAAATAATTTCATTGCCAAATGAATCCTCTAAAGCCTTGAGTTTTGCTCAAGGCTTTTTTCTGTTTGTAAATCCCCCCCCTCCTTACTTTATTTCATTAACGCATCCGATAATGGCAGAATTCTTTAATAACAAATGTCCACACAATCAGAAAATCCCATCTAGACTCTATAGTAATTTTGAACCCTATCATTTCGCCTTTCTAACTCTCGACCTTAACGGTCTTTTTTATTTTGTCGATGCGGCGACAGTGATAATTATCCCATTATGAACGAACTCATAATCATTATATGAGGACTGACTATGTCACGAATTATTATTGTCGGTGGGGGTGCTGCTGGCATTGAACTATCAACCCTATTAAAGAAAACAATAAGAAAAGAAGATGATGTCATCTTAGTTGAACCAGAAACGCATCACTTCTGGAAACCGCGTTTGCATGAAATCGCAGCGGGGACATTTGATAGCGATCTTGATACGGTTTGTTATTTCACTCATGGCGCGCGACATGGCTATCAGCATTATCAAGCCTCAATGACAGATATCCATCGCGAAGAAAAAACAATTTCTGTCTGTAGTGCTGCCGATAACATTAACTATGAGCTGGATTACGATTATTTAATTATCGCTATTGGCGCGGTAAGCAATGACTTTAATACCCCTGGCGCTAAAGACCATTGCATCTTTTTAGACTCAGCCAACCAAGCACGCCAAGCATGGCACCGAATGAGCTACATTTTACGTGCAGGAGAGCCCCGTACAGTTAATATTGTCGGCGCTGGTGCAACAGGGGTTGAACTGGCAGCAGAGCTTGAACGTGTGAGTAGAAAGCTACAACGTTATAACGGCACACCGTTAACGATTAATTTAATAGAAGCGGCAGATCGCGTATTACCAAATAGTCCTGAAAAAATGTCGCGTAAGGTGCAACAAGAGCTTGAGAAAAATAACATTAATGTTTTACTTCAAACTCGCATTAGCGAAGTGACTGAGAAAAGTATGATCACAAGCGATGATCGTACGCTTGATGCTGATGTTCAATTTTGGGCGGCTGGGATTAAGGCCCCTGATTGGCTAAATGGTATTGGCGGATTGGCTTATAACCGTATCAATCAAATTGAAGTCAATATGGATTTAACCACAACCGTCGATGACTGTATTTTCGCGCTCGGTGATTGCGCGGCTATTCCGCAACCCGATGGCAGTTTTGTTCCACCAAAAGCACAGGCGGCGAATCGAGCGGCAGAACATTTAGCCAAAAGTCTGGGTGGTTTTTTACATGGGAAACCACTCACTGACTTTATCTTTAAAGATGGCGGAATGGTGGTTGCGGTTGGGCATTACTTTGCGGTTGGCTCTTTTGCTCCTGGCTCTAAAATGGAAAGCCAATTTGTATTACATGGGCTACTTATTCGCCGCATCTACGATACAATTTTCCGTTTACACCAAAGAACCATCAGTAACATGTTTACGGTTTCTCGGTTAATGGTTGCTAAACGTATGAAAGCGATTTTCAAACCTAAAATATAACGGCTTTATTGTGAGAGCATAAATTTAATTTTACTCACAGTTCAGTAAGTTATTACACAATCTTAAGCTTCAATCACAAACGCCTCTTAGTAATTTTTAGTGGTTAGGTTAATATGTGCGACCCAACTGTTTAACCCTAGGAAGTGTGACTGCCATGATGTGGTTTAAGAATTTACTAACCTACCGCTTTACGCGTGAAATTGATTTAAATGCAGACCAACTGGAAAAACAGCTGGAAGAGTTCCGCTTCACGCCTTGTGGCAGCCAAGATATCCAAAAATTTGGCTGGGCACACGCATTAGGCAAACATGGTGATATGTTCACCCATGTTTCTGGCGACAATATTTTAATTTGTGCGCGTAAAGAAGAAAAAATGCTGCCAGCTTCTGTGATCAAAGAATCACTGAATAACAAAATTGAGATACAGGAAAAAGATCTTGGTCGTAAGCTGAAAAAGACTGAGAAAGATACGCTTAAAGATGAAATCGTGATGGATTTACTGCCTCGCGCTTTCAGTCGTCAATCGCAAACTTTTGCCCTTATCATGCCAAAGCTTGGCTATATTGTGGTTGATGCAGGCAGCTTTAAAAAAGCAGAAGATATGCTAGCGCTACTACGTAAATCTATCGGTAGCCTACCTGTTGTACCTGTCGTTCCTGAAAAACCGTTAGCCCTAACGATGACAGAATGGGTGCGTAGCAATCAAGCGCCTCATGGTTTCACTATCGGTGAAGAAGCAGAGTTTAAAGCGATTGAAGAAGATGGCGGTGTGATCCGTTGTAAACAACAGGATTTAAACTGCGACGAAATTCTTGCACACATTGAAGCAAACAAGGTGGTAACGAAACTGGCTTTAAACTGGCAAGACCGTGTCGACTTTGTCCTTGCTGATGATTTAACCGTGAAGCGTTTGAAGTTCTCTGATGAAATAAAAGATCAAAACGAAGATATCGACCGTGAAGATATGGCGCAACGTATTGATGCGGATTTATCACTGATGGGCGGTGAGTTCTCAGCATTCTTACCAAACCTATTTGAAGTGGTTGGCGGTTTAGAAAATAAAGGCTAATCCCTTTATTTAATCGACATCGAATATGCGAAATAAAAGCCGTGGTGCTCTGTTGTTTTTACAACCTAAGCACCACGGCCTTGTTATTGACTCGCGGATTGATTACATGCTCATTCCCATGCCTGCATTGGCTTTTTTACCTAAACGGTAATACCAAATAGAAAGCGGAATGAAGATCAAGTTCATCACTGTGGTCATGTTCATACCAAAACCGGATTGGTTTAAAGTACGTAAGGTTTGATCGGTTGTGACCCAACCAAAACCGTTGAAAATGGCATCAACGCACATACCTGTAAATATAATCGCAATAAACAGTAAACCCACCATCCATTTTGTTGGACGTTTACCATAATATTTTTGGTACACACGCATCATTGGAATGGTTAATACGTCGGAAAGAATAAAGCCAATCACCCCACCAAATGAAATGCCACCATGCCACAGTGCTGCCGCTAAAATTAAGTTACCCACTGAACATACATAGGCAATCATAGCAACAAAAACACCGATAATGACATCAAGCAACGAGTGTAACCAAGCAGGTAATCCGGCATCATTACTGATAAATAAGGCGCGCCAACCTTCTTGTGGTACTAAAGCAATTAAGATTGATGATACAACAACACCAATTAAGATCTCTTTGCCTATCATTGCCAAATCCATTTGGAAGAAGCTGGCAGATTTAGTGATTTTTGCCATTGTGCCAGTGTCATTTTTTGCTGGCATAGCCATGTTAGACATATCCATGCCGCAATCACTGCTCTCATGTTTCATGTTAGACATATCCATGCCGCAATCACTGCTCTCATGTTTCATGTTAGACATGTCCATGCCGCAATCACTGCTCTCATGTTTCATGTTAGACATGTCCATGCCGCAATCACTGCTCTCATGTTTCATGTTAGACATGTCCATGCCGCAATCACTTCCCTCATGCTTCATGTTAGACATGTCCATGCCGCAATCACTGCTCTCATGTTTCATGTTAGACATGTCCATACCGCAATCACTGCTCTCATGCTTCATTTCAGACATATCCATGCCACAACTGGCTTTTTGTTGCGGCGCAGCATTGGCTATGTGCTGACGTAATTCTTGTTCAACATCTTTGGGATAAAAACGGCTAAACAAAAAGCCAACAGTTGCAATTAAGATCAAGCCACCAATAACTTCACCCCATAAAAATGTCCAGCCCATGAGTGCTACCAGCACAATAAACATTTCCACTATCAAATTAGTGCTTGATACTAAAAATGCCATTGCGTTAGCGACTGTTGCCTTTTTGGCTAATAGGGTGTGAGACAGTGACGCCGCAGCATAAGAACACGATGATGACATCATGCCTAATAGCGTGGTAAAGCTAAGGCTTTTCACATCGGTTTTACCCAAGTGTTGCACCACGGTATCAACGGGTAATAAGTTACGAATAAAAGAAGAGAGTATTAAGCCAAAGGCTAATGGCCAAAAGATTTGCCATGACATGTTAAAAAACACAGAAATGACATGAAAGATGATATTGCTATCCCCACTTTCCATGAAGAGACCTTTGTTGTTATTTATAAGAGAGATGTCGTTAAGCATAGTACGCTTATCTAAAGCGTTGCATTGCTTTATCACTCAAACTAACTTTGCAAATGTGCCTAAATAAAAGTTTAACAATATCAATAACTAGCTATTTTTTGAATAACCGTGACAGGTTGTTAGATGATCGTTCACCATGCCTACTGCTTGCATAAAGGAATAACAAGTCACCGCACCTATAAATTTAAAACCTTGCTTTTTTAGCACCTTACTCATATTTGCTGATTGCTCAGTTTGTGCTGGTATTTCAGCAATGGTTTGCCATTGATTTATAATGGCTTTGTTATCAACAAACTGCCAAAAGAAATCGACTAATGGGGTGTGTTTTCGCACTGCAACCAAAAGCTCTAAATTATTCAATGCTGCCGCGATTTTACCTTTATGCTTGATAACATCGAACTGCTGGCAAATATGCTCAACTAATCCTTCTCGTGGCTGTGGCAATAATTCTGCTTCAATTTTAGCTAAATCAAAATCAAGAAAAGCTGCTCGATAAGCCGGACGTTTACGCAGAACGGTTAACCAACTCAAGCCACTTTGCATACTCTCTAAAATAAAGCATTCAGCAAGGGCGTTATCATCACACGTTTTTTTGCCCCATTCGGTATCGTGATAATGCTGTAGCAGTGGATCGGTCGTTGCCCAGTCACAACATGTTGTTGGCTTACTCTGGGTTGTCATAATACAGTCCTTATAAAAAAATACGGGAGTATCACTACTCCCGTATTGGCTTCTACACGTTATTTTAATTTATAAGAAAATACTTAATGTTGCAGCAATTGTGAAGGCAATTGTACCTAGAAGAGTTTCCATTACCGTCCACGTTTTTAGGGTTGTTTTCTCATCCATATCTAGCAGTTTACCTACTAGCCAGAATCCTGAATCGTTGAAGTGAGATAACACGGTTGCGCCCGATGCAATTGCAATTACGATGAAACATAAATCTAAAGCACTTAGACCTGTTGTTGCGGCAACCATAGGTGCAATCAGCGCTGCTGTTGTAGTTAGAGCAACCGTTGCTGAACCTTGCGCGACACGTAACGCTGTTGAAACTAAGAATGCCGCCACAATCACTGGCATACCAGTATCAGACATTAAGTTAGCTAACGCGTCACCAATACCACTTGCACGTAGTACGCCACCGAACATACCGCCCGCACCCGTTACAAGAATAACGGCACAGATTGGCGCAAGTGAATCACCACATAGCTTTTCAAGTTTTGCCATGCCGTAATTCTTAGAAAATAGCGCTAAACAGAACAACAAGGTGATCATCAATGCGATAGGAGTTTTACCCAACATACGTAAGGCATTAACCCAAGCGTCATCACCATTTACCACACCCATTACTGTTAGCGTGTGTAGACCCGTGTCCATAAAGATAAGCACTAAAGGCATTAACAAAATAGCAAGAACTGTTGAAAACTTAGGTAAGTTGTTTTCGTCAATTACTTCTTGGGTTGCCAAGAAAGCTTGTGGCAATGGCAGTTTAAAGCGTTCACCCGCCCATAGACCGTAAAGGTAAGCACCTAGGTACCAAGTTGGTAGTGCAATCAACAAACCAACAATGGTCAATAAACCAATATTTGCACCTAATAACTCACTTGCAGCAACAGGACCTGGGTGTGGCGGCAAGAATGCGTGCATTACAGCAAAAGCACCAGCAACAGGTAGCGCGTACTTAATTGTTGAGCCACCAAATTGTTTAGCAACACTAAACAAAATAGGCATCATAACCATTAACCCAGCATCGAAGAAGATTGGAAAACCAAACAACAGCGACGCAACACCTAATGCAAAAGGTGCTCTTTCAGGGCCAAACCTACCAATTAAGGTATCCGCTAGTACTTTAGCGCCCCCTGTTACTTCAAGAATTCGCCCTATCATGGTACCTAGACCGACAAGCAGAGCAACAGAGGCTAATGTGCCTCCAAAACCTGACATCATGGTAGGTACAACTTGATCAGCATTTACACCTGTTACTACTGCTGTAATAAAACTCACTAAAGTTAAAGCTAGGAAAGCATGTAACTTAAATTTCATTATTAGTAATAATAACAACAAGATAGAACATACTGCGATGAACAATAAGTAGGTTGGGTCTAACGTCATACAGGATCTCTCCAGCAAAAAAGAATGTTTTATTCCGTTGTGAATATTTTTATTGTGAGTATCTTCACAACGCTAAATGTTACGGGTAACATGTTACCCGTAACATGGTAACTTACAAGAAAATAGAACAACTGATGTTCAAAAGTGAGATAGAGGTTAAAAAATGGCAGGTCAAAGCATAATTGTAATGGGGGTATGTGGTTGCGGGAAATCTACGATTGGTGAAGGTATCGCCCACAGCTTAAATGCAAAGTTCATCGATGGTGATGATTTACACCCAAGAGCCAACATCCAAAAAATGGCCAGTGGAAATCCATTGAACGATACCGATCGTGAACCTTGGTTAGAACGTATTCGTGATGCGGCTTATAGCCTCGAGAATAAAAATGAAGTTGGGATCATTGTTTGCTCAGCTTTAAAGAAGAAATATCGCGATCAAATCCGTGAAGGTAATCAAAATGTATCGTTCATCTTTTTAGATGGTGATCGTGAATTGATCCTTGACCGAATGCGTACCCGTAAAGGTCATTTTATGCGTGACACCATGTTAACTAGCCAACTTGAAACTCTTGAGCGTCCTGTTGATGAGATGGATGTGTTCACTGTCTCTATCGATGGTTCTATTAACGAAATTATTGAAGATGCTGTTCAGCAATTACGTGAGGCAAATCTATGAATCCGATTATTTCAGCCGTTACCGAGCGCATTAAAGCAAGAAGTGCTGAAAGTTATCCGCAATGGTTAGCCATGACCAAAGAAATGGAACAAGCGGGTAAAGGCCGTAGCCAACTTTCTTGCGGTAATCTTGCTCACGTTGTTGCCGCTAATTGCGCCCAAGAAAAATCAGCAATTTTAGATTTTCTGCATGCCAACATTGCTATCGTCAGTGGCTACAATGACATGCTAAGTGCCCACCAGCCTTATAAATATTACCCAGATATTATTGCAAAAGCGCTAGCGGAATACGGTCATACGAGCCAAGTCGCTGGTTGTGTTCCTGCAATGTGTGACGGTATTACTCAAGGTCAACCAGGCATGGAAATGTCGCTGTTTTCTCGTGATATTGTCGCTCAAGCAACGGCAATTACCTTAAGTCATAACGCTTTTGATGCAACATTATTGTTAAGCATCTGCGACAAAATCGCCCCGGGACAATTGATCGGTGCATTATCTTTTGCACACCTTCCAACAGCATTCGTGCCAGTTGGGCCGATGGGTACAGGCATAAGCAATGATGAAAAGGTTAGTGTTCGTCAACAATATGCCGCTGGTGAAGTCGATTCCGCTGCGCTATTAACCATGGAATGTCAGGCATACCACTCACCAGGGACTTGTACGTTTTATGGCACGGCGAATACTAACCAACTTATTTTAGAAGCCATGGGCTTAATGCTACCGGGCTCGGCGTTTGTGCCACCGACAAGCGAACTACGAAAAGTATTAACTGAAGAAACCGCTTGTCGTATTGCTGCGGCAGCCAATCAGCAATCAAGCCAATACCGCCCTCTTTATCAAGTCATGACGGCAGAAAGTTTGGTGAATGGTTTAGTGGCATGGTTAGCCTCAGGTGGCAGTACTAACCATAGCTTACATATGGTGGCGATTGCTCGTAGTGCGGGCATTATTTTAACGTGGGATGACATCAGTGATTTATCTGATGTGGTTCCTTTATTGGTGCGTATGTATCCGAATGGGCCTGCTGATATTAATGCTTTCCAGCAAGCAGGTGGCGTACCAACCTTAATGAAAACATTGCACCAACGTGGGCTACTCAATACCAATGTGAAAACGGCGTTTGGTGAATTTACTGATCAAATGACCACCCCAAGCTTACAAGATGGCAAACTGGTATGGTCGCCTTGTGCAGACTCAACAGATAGTGATGTAATTTGTACACCTGAGATCACTTTTAACCCGACAGGTGGCTTAAAAGTATTAAAGGGAAATATTGGTACATCGGTGATTAAAGTGTCTGCGGTTGCAAAACAGCATCAACATATTACAGCACCAGCGAAAGTATTCCGTTGCCAAAACGAGGTTGAAAAAGCCTATAAACAAGGTTTGTTAGATCAAGATGCGATGATTGTTGTGACCCATAACGGACCTGCAGCAAATGGTATGCCTGAACTTCACAAATTAATGCCAATTTTAGGTAATATCCAAAAGAAAGGGTATCAAGTCGCATTGGTTACCGATGGTCGCTTATCAGGTGCATCAGGCAAAATTCCTGCTGCAATCCATATTACGCCAGAAGCACTACGTGGTGGTGCAATTGGTTTAATTCAAGATGGCGATATGGTGGAATTAAATGCGATCACAGGTGAGCTAACGGTTAACGCTGATCTTACAGCTCGTCGCGCACCGATTGAAAACGATATACCTGCATTTACCTTTGGTCGTAACTTATTCGCCAATTTACGCAAGCAAGTGTCAAGTGCCGATACTGGCGCCACTATTTTTTAAGTTATTGGATAGGAAGAAAAACATGAATACTTGGCAAGTTAATCCACAAGATGTGTTTGCCGCATCGCCAGTTGTACCTGTAATGATCATTGAACGCGTAGAAGACGCTGTTCCTATGGCACAAGCACTAAAAAATGGTGGTATCACGGTATTTGAAATTACCCTTCGTACGCCTGTTGCTCTTGATGCAATTCGTGCGATTGCGGAAGCGATGCCTGATGCGATGGTGGGCGCTGGAACGGTACTTACCTGCGAGCAGTATGACGCTGCAGTTGAAGCTGGCGCAAAATTTGTGATTTCTCCAGGAATGACACCTAAGCTACTTAGCTATGCAAAATCTGGCACTGCACCTTTAATTCCAGGTGTGAGTACACCATCAGAAATCATGCAAGCATTAGAGCTTGGCTACCAGCAATTAAAATTCTTCCCTGCAGAAGCGAATGGTGGTGCTAAAGCTCTCGCCGCTATTGCAGCGCCATTACCACAAGTACAGTTCTGCCCAACTGGCGGCATTAGCCCAGCAAACGTTGATCAGTACAAAGCGGTGAAATGTGTTGCCACAGTTGGTGGTTCTTGGATGCTACCTAAAGATCTGATTGATAATGGTCAGTGGGAAGAAATCACCAAACTTTCTCAAGAGGCGGTAGCGCTATTAGCGTAATGCTAAATCAATCAGTGATTAATAAATAAAGATTGATAAATAAATGTAGGCAGCGCACGTGACTCTCGTGCGCTGTTTTTTTATTACTTACTTTCTACTTCAGGCTTTCCTAAGCTCTCGCCTAAGTACAAGCTATAACCAATATCTTGAATAGGATTAGCCACTTTCTTTCCTGCTAATTTCTTCAATAATAATGTCGCAGCTGCAGCACCAATTTCTTCACGTGGTGTATTCACACTCGCAAGCGTCGGTGAAATCGCTTTACCAATATCTAAGGCGTTATAACCTGCAATGGCTACCTGACTTGGAATGGCAACATTGTGCTCTTGGCAATGCATCATAGCGCCAATTGCTAAGTCATCATTGGTACAAAACACAGCATCTAACTCTGGGTGTTGCGAGAGAGCTTGACGCATTAATTCTCGCCCTTGGGTAAAGCTCGAGTGCTCTTCTGTCGAGACAATACGTGGCGTTAGTCCTTTTGCTTCCATCGCTTGAATATAGCCGTCACAACGCAATTGGGTACGGCGATCTAATCGCGCAGCGAAATAAACAATATTGCAGCGTCCGTATTCAATCATTTTAGAGACTAAATCAAATGCCGCCTGTTGGTGATCCAAACCTACCGCCATATCAATTGGGTGTTCAGGCAAATCAATCGTTTCTACCACTGGAATAGCCGCAGCATTGATCATCTTATAACTGCGTTCGCTGTGAATACTTTCAGTCAAAATCAAACCATCAACATGGTAAGACAATAACGAAGCAATCTTCTCTTCTTCCTCTTCCGCACTGTAGCCATAGTGGGTGATCAGGGTTTGATAACCTTCTTTTTTGGTTACCGATTCAATCCCTTGTAACAAAGAAGCAAACACTTGGTTAGATAACGATGGCAGTAAGATCCCAATCGCCTTACTGTTACGGTTCGATAAAATATCAGGCGCGCGACTGGCGACATAACCTAGCTCTTCCACCACTACCGCGATTTTTTCTCGTGTACTTTCAGCCACAGAGCTAGGATCACGCAAATAACGACTCACCGTCATTTTTGTTACTCCCACCTGTTTTGCAACATCATTTAATGTGGGACGGTGTTTCGGTTTGGTTGTCATTAGTCTGTCCTGACGATGAAATGAAGAAAATAAAATGCAATAGACGTAGATTATGAGGTAAATCTAATAGCAGCAACTATTTATCTGTAATTTCATCACGATTAGATTGTTTACGCCCCGCCTTAAAAGCGATTTTACCGAATGTAATTATTGCAACAAAGAAAAAACTCAATGAGAAAAGTGGCACTTAGGTCACGAAAAACGTAAAATCCCGCCTTAACTTTGTATCACTAGGTGATACGAACTGATCTGGAATCAGAATAAGAGAATATAGAGCAATGTTTAAACCAGAATTACTTTCACCTGCAGGCAGCCTTAAAAACATGCGTTACGCATTTGCCTACGGCGCTGATGCCGTTTATGCAGGTCAACCTCGCTACAGTCTTCGCGTTCGTAATAACGAGTTCAACCACGAAAACCTAAAGATTGGTATTGATGAAGCACATGCTCAAGGTAAAAAGCTATATGTGGTATGTAATATTCAACCGCATAACTCAAAGCTAAAAACCTTCATTCGCGATCTTAAACCAATCGTAGAAATGGGCCCTGACGCACTTATCATGTCAGATCCAGGTCTTATTATGATGGTTCGTGAAGCATTCCCTGAGGTTGTTATTCACCTGTCAGTTCAAGCCAACGCAGTTAACTGGGCAACAGTGAAATTCTGGGCTAGCCAAGGTGTTGAGCGTGTCATTCTATCTCGTGAGTTATCACTAGAAGAAATCGAAGAAATTCGTGAGCATTGCCCTGACACTGAACTAGAAATCTTCGTTCACGGTGCTCTTTGCATGGCTTACTCTGGTCGCTGCCTACTTTCTGGTTACATCAACAAGCGCGATCCAAACCAAGGCACTTGTACAAATGCTTGCCGTTGGGAATATAAAACAGAAAAAGCGACTGAAAACGATGCGGGTCAAATCGTTGAAATTCAAGACGCAGTGCAAACACAAGACGTTGAAGAGCGTCCTGATAATACACTAGGTCTAGGAAAACCAATTGATGATGTTGTGCTACTAAGCGAATCTCACCGTCCTGAAGAAAAAATGGCGGCGTTTGAAGATGAGCATGGTACTTACATCATGAACTCAAAAGATCTTCGTGCTGTTCAACACGTTGAGCGTCTAACTAAAATGGGTGTTCACTCACTGAAGATTGAAGGCCGTACTAAGTCGTTCTACTACTGTGCTCGTACTGCGCAAGTTTACCGTAAAGCGATTGATGATGCTGTTGCAGGTAAACCATTTGATGAATCATTACTAGGCACATTAGAAAGCTTAGCGCACCGTGGTTACACTGAAGGTTTCCTACGTCGTCACACCCATGACACGTACCAAAACTATGACTACGGTTACTCAATTTCTGATTCTCAACAATTTGTTGGTGAGTTCACAGGTAAACGCCGTGGTGATCTTGCTGAAGTTGAAGTGAAGAACAAGTTCGTTGTTGGTGATAGCCTTGAAGTAATGACACCAAAAGGTAACGTTATCTTCAATCTTGAGACGATGGAAAACCGTAAGTCTGAAGTGATTGATGACGCGAAAGGCAATGGACACTTCGTATTTATCCCTGTACCAGCTGATATGGATCTTGATTTTGGTCTGTTAATGCGTAACTTGGGTAATGGCGAAGATACACGTAACCCTCACGCTCCTAAAGACGGTAAATAAGCACTATGGCACTGCTCATTACAAGCAAATGCATTAACTGCGACATGTGTGATCCTGAATGCCCTAACGAGGCGATCACCATGGGTGATAGCATCTATGAAATAAACCCAGATCGCTGTACTGAATGTAAAGGGCATTACGACAAGCCGACCTGTCAGTCGGTTTGTCCAATCACCAACTGCATTATTACCGATCCTGATCACGTTGAATCTGACGATGAACTGCTAGAAAAGTTTGTTACCTTACAAGGTCTTGCTTAGTTCTTATTCGATCCAACCATCAAACAATAAAAAAAGCGCCTTGCGGCGCTTTTTTTATACCTATACACAGTTAATTTAGTAAAATTAACTATTAATAAGCACCTTACACTGAGCAGGTAACACTGGCTTCGGTTTAGGTTTTGGTTTAACCGCCGGTTTATTTGACTCAGGCTTTTTAAAATCTGGTGACCATGAGGCTAACTCTTTACCACAGCCATCACCTGCTGGTGGTGGGGTTTGTGGCTCACAGTAGGTGCTGCCTTCAGGACAATTTAACCGGACATGGAAATGGTAGTAATGACCAAACCAAGGACGAACTTTACGTAACCAATCACGATCTTTCCACTCCGTTTTACAAAGCTGCTCTTTGATCACAGGATGAACGAATATACGGGCGACACGATCATCACTTGCCGCAAGCTGGATCAAATGCGCTTGTTTACTGCTCCAGTTCTTTTCGATGATTTTGTGATTTTTCACATCAACCATAGGTAGTGCTGAAACTGTTTTTAGATCGTTCTGTGATAACGGTTTTTCTGGAATACGTAACCAAATATCCGCATCCAAGCCTGTTTGATGGCTGGCGTGACCTGATGAAAAGCGTCCACCACGAGGCATCGCGATATCTCCCACCAGCACATTACCAATTTTCAGTTGCTGTGCAGTTTTCATTAACTCTTTTAAGAAAGTGATTGTTTCAGGGTTACCATAGTAACGGCCGCGTTCAGCGCGGATAACTTGATAACCATCACCTTCCAGTGGCAGTGCTTCCGCGCCTGCTAAACACCCATTCGAGTATGAGCCAATAGACATTGACTCACCAGATGTTGGTGTTTTTACTTTTTCCCAAGGTGTTGCTATCACGCTCGTACTTGAAGCTACAAGTAACAATCCTGTTAATATTTTCCCTAACACAACTGATTCCTAATTATGATAAAAAACAAATCATAACTTATGCATTTTAATGACTCCAATAAAATCATACTGTTAATCATTTATAATTCACAGTTATAAAAATATTTATATATCACCTATAATTAAAAGTCTGGTTATCTTATACAACTAAAATTAAAGGGAATTATTGGTTTGTTTAAGTCAGTCTTTGTTACTTTTACTTATTTAACATGATTATTACTGATTAATGGAAATATAAACAAAGGAAGTATTAACGTCATAAACCTCTTATATTATTTTATAAATAATCTAGGTTTTAATTTTATGAAATATGCTTAATTTATTATTCTATGTTTTTTTGTATAAAT
Source organism: Photobacterium sp. GB-50 (assembly GCF_003026755.1). Taxonomy (NCBI): domain Bacteria; kingdom Pseudomonadati; phylum Pseudomonadota; class Gammaproteobacteria; order Vibrionales; family Vibrionaceae; genus Photobacterium; species Photobacterium sp. GB-50. The sequence goes on along the minus strand of NZ_PYNX01000010.1, from coordinate 27,368 downwards.
AGTAGCCCTACCTTCTCGACAAAACCCTATTAATGTCAATCCAGATTCTTCAGCTAAATTAATCGCTAATGCTGTAGGTGCTGATACTGCAAATAATATCTCCACACCGACAGATGTTGCCTTTTGCACTATTTCATAACTAGCACGACTGGTAATTAAGATTGCACCTTTGGTAAGTTGCGAATATTTTGCACGAGCGCCTATTAACTTATCTAGCGCCACATGACGACCAACATCTTCATAAATCGCCGCTAATTCACCGTGTTCATTTAACCATACGGCAGCATGGGTACAACCTGTACGGTTAGCGAGTTCCTGATTCTCATGTAGAAACTTAATAGATTGATTAATAACAGAAAGAGGCATTCTTTGCGTATCAGGAACCGTATTTACAGGCTTCATTGCTTGCTTTAAATGTTCAATACCACACAACCCACAACCGGTTCTTCCTACCAGTTGTCGACGCTGTTCTTTTAGCATCATAAAAGCACGATTTTGTAATTCTATATAAACTTCTATCCCCTCTTTACTACTTTTTATATCAATGTTTTTTATTTCTTTAATATTGTTAATAATTCTTTCAGATAATGAAAAACCAATTGCGAAGTTTTCTAGATTTGATGGGGTTGCCATCATTACTGCATGAGATATTCCATTATAAATAAGCGCAATGGGAACTTCTTCTGCAATAAAGTCTTCACATTCTATTTTTATCCCGTTCTTATATTTAATTATTTCATAAACAGAATATTCCTGATGCTCTATATATTCATCAGTAATTAAACAACTAGACATTTATTATTTCACACAAAGATTTGACGATATTATATTCGCGCCTATAATATCCGACCTCTTATGTAATACAATTCTTTTTATAATAATTAGGTGAGTTGACTTTGAATATAAGTAGACGTCAATTATTTAAATTGTGCGCGGGAGCTGTCGCTACGACATCTATTGCCTCCCTTGCCACAATACCGCAAAAAGCTTGGGCGCAAGCTCGAGAATTTAAATTAACAGCAGCAAAAGAAACGCGTAATACGTGTTCTTACTGTTCTGTTGGTTGCGGAACTTTACTTTACAGTACTGGTGCAGCAAACGGTAATATCAAACAAAAGGTATTCCACGTTGAAGGTGATCCCGATCATCCAGTAAGTCGTGGTGCATTATGTCCAAAAGGTGCGGGTCTAGCTGGTTTTGTTAACAGCGAACAACGTTTGAAATTCCCCGAATATCGCGCACCTGGTTCAGACAAATGGCAACGTATTTCATGGGATGAAGCATTCACTCGTATTGCCAAGTTAATGAAGCAAGACCGTGATGAAAACCTTGTTAAAACAAATGAGCAAGGCACCACAGTTAACCGCTGGCTAACCACAGGTATGCTATGTGCTTCGGCAGAAAGCAACGAAAATGGTTGGTTAACACAAAAATTTGCCCGTGGTTTGGGCATGGTTCCAGTTGACACTCAAGCGCGTATTTGACACGGCCCAACGGTAGCAAGTCTTGCTCCAACATTTGGCCGCGGTGCGATGACCAACAACTGGGTTGACATTAAAAATGCCAACGTAATCCTTGTAATGGGCGGCAACGCAGCAGAAGCACACCCTGTAGGCTTCCGCTGGGCAATTGAAGCTCAAAAAACCAATAACGCTGAAATCATTGTGGTTGATCCACGTTTCACGCGTACTGCAGCAGTGGCTGATCACTATGCACCAATCCGTTCTGGTGCTGATATTGCCTTCCTATTAGGTGCTATTCGTTACCTGATCGCAAGCAGCCAAGTAAATCACGAATATGTAAAAGCCTACACTAACGCTAGCTTTATCGTACGTGATGATTACGCATTCCATGATGGTCTGTTCTCAGGTTATGACGCAGAGAAACGTCAGTACGATCGTAGTAGCTGGTTCTACAAGCTAGACGATAACGGCTACGCAATGAAGGATGAATCCCTACAACATCCTCGCTGTGTATGGAACTTACTGAAAGAGCACGTATCTCGCTACACACCTGATGTAGTTTCAAACATTACAGGTACGCCTGTTGATATGTTTGAACACGTATGTAAGGCGCTAGGTAGCACTGCTGCCGATAACCGTGTTGCCACTATTTTGTACGCAACTGGTTGGACTCAGCACTCAAAAGGCGCTGAAAACATCCGTTGTATGGCAATGATCCAGTTACTTCTAGGTAACATGGGTATGGCTGGCGGCGGTGTTAACGCCCTACGTGGTCACTCAAATATCCAAGGTATTACTGACCTTGGTTTGTTAGCACAAAATCTGCCGGGTTACTTGAAACTGCCATCTGATAAAGATGTCGATCTTGCCACTCACCTTAAGCACCACACACCAGTGGCACTTGAAGCAGATCAAACTAACTACTGGCAACACTACCCGTCTTTCTTCGTATCATTACTGAAGTCGTTCTACGGTAAAAATGCAACCGCAGAAAATAACTTTGGTTACGACATGATGCCGAAGTGGGATCAGGGTTACGACATGCTTCGCGTCTTCGACATGATGAAGAAAGGCGAAATGAACGGTTACATCTGTCAAGGTTTTAACCCTGTTGGCTCTATGTCCAACAAGCAAAAAACATTAGATGCGCTATCTAAGTTGAAATACTTAGTGGTTATCGATCCACTAGCGACAGAAACATCAACATTCTGGCAGAACAAACCAAACGTAAACGAAGTGGATACCAAGAATATCCAAACTGAAGTATTCCGTTTACCTTGTGCATGTTTTGCTGAAGAAGATGGCACCATCGTAAGTTCAGCGCGCTGGTTACAGTGGCACTGGAAAGCAGCAGATATGCCGGGAGAAGCGAAAGGTGATGCTGAGATCTTAGCGGGTATCTTCATGAAGATGCGTAATATGTACCAACAACATGGTGGTACATACCCAGATCCAATCCTTTCTCTAGATTGGAACTACGCCATTCCTGATGCGCCAAACACTAAAGAATTAGCACAAGAACTTAACGGTAAAGATGCTAACGGCAACCAGCTATCTAGCTTTGCTCAACTAAAAGCTGATGGTTCTACTACAGCAGGTTGTTGGCTGTACACCGGTAGTTGGACTCCTGCGGGTAACCAAACTGCACGTCGTGATAACAGCGATCCATCTGGTTTAGGTTTAGCACCAAACTGGGCATGGTCTTGGCCGGCTAACCGTCGTGTTCTTTACAACCGTGCATCAACACGTCCTGACGGCACACCTTGGGATAAGTCACGTACTTTAGTTGAATGGAATGGTAGCAAATGGGTTGGCCCTGATGTGCCTGACTTTAACGCTAAGCTTCCACCATCAAGCAATGCGGGTCCATTTATCATGCAACCAGAAGGCGTTGGTCGTCTATTTGCGTTAGATAAAATGGCTGAAGGTCCGTTCCCTGAACACTACGAACCGTTTGAAACACCCATTGGTACCAACCCATTACATAAGAATGTGGTATCAAACCCAGCGGCACGTATTTTCAAAGACGATCTTGCACAGCTTGGTCAAAAAGAGCAGTTCCCATTTGTGGGTACGACTTACCGCTTAACGGAGCACTTCCATACGTGGACAAGTCACTCTCACTTCAACGCTGTTCTACAACCAGAACAATTTGTTGAGATTGGCGAAGGCTTGGCAAAAGAGCGTGGCATTAAGAATGCTGACATGGTTCGCGTAACCTCTAAGCGTGGCTTCATTGAAGCAAAAGCGTATGTGTCTAAGCGTATTACACCACTGCATGTTAATGGCCAAGCCGTTCACACTGTGGGTATACCTATTCACTGGGGTTATGAAGGCGACACCAAACCTGGCTACTTAGCAAATGCGCTATCGCCATGTGTGGGTGATGCTAACTCACAAACGCCAGAGTACAAGGCATTCTTGGTTAACGTGGAAAAGGTGAAGTAAGCCATGGGTATGGAATCACAGAATATTATTCGTAGTTCTGCGACATCATCGCTAACGCCTTCACCTGATGCGCGTAAACGCCAAATTCAGGTAACAAAGCTTATCGATGTAACGTGCTGTACTGGCTGTAAAGGCTGTATGGATGCGTGTAGCGAATGGAACAACTTGCGCGGCAAAGTCGGTACCTTTGAAGGTACCTACCAAAATCCGCCAAATACAACCGCTGAAACATGGACCACTATCCACTTCAAAGAAATTGAAGAAGATAACAAGTTCAAATGGTTATTCAGCAAACACAGCTGTATGCACTGTTCAGATCCTGGCTGTTTAAAAGCCTGTCCAGAGCCTGATGCTATCGTGCAATACGAAAACGGTGTTGTCGATTTTAACTCTGAAAAATGTGTTGGTTGTGGCTACTGTATTGCTGGTTGTCCGTTTGATATTCCACGTATGAACCCAGTCGATAACCGTGTTTACAAGTGTACTTTGTGTCTTGATCGCCTACAGGCAGGTCAAGTGCCTTCATGTGCAAAAACCTGTCCTACAGGTGCACTACGTTTTGGTGAGCGAGAAGAAATTCTTGAATACGCTAACCAACGAGTGGCTGCACTGCAAGCCAAAGGTCACAAGAACGCGGGTATTTACAACCCAGCTGGTGTGGGCGGCACACACGTGATTTATGTGTTGCACGATATTACTGATCCTGAACGTTACGATCTGCCAAAAGATCCAAAGATCAGCGAAACAGTGAAATTGTGGAAAGACGATGTGAAGCCACTTGCAGCAGCAGGTTTAGTGGGTACGCTTGCGTTGGCAGCGATTCACCGTGTGACTGTTGGTCGCAGCCGTGTTGCGGAAGAAGAAGGAGATGAAAAATGAGTTTGAATAAAACAATTTTACGTCATAAGCCTTTAGATCGCGTTGTGCACTGGACGGTAGCACTAACGGGTATCTGGACTCTATTGTCTGGTTTATCTTTTATGTTCGCACCATTGCACTTCCTTAGCTATGTCTACGGTTCACCGCAACTTGCACGTATTTTGCACCCATTCGGCGCAATTGTGATGACAATCGGACTTGCGTTTTTAGTTGCACGCTACTGGAGCCATAACCACTTTGAAAAAGGTGATCTCCAGTGGATGCTAAAAGTTAAAGACGTCTTAACCGAGAACGAAGAAAACGTACCAGAAGCTGGACAATACAACGCAGGTCAAAAAATGATCCTACGTCAATTTATTGCTTGTGGTCTGATCCTTCTTGTTACCGGTTTGATTGCATGGCGTGCCTACTTTGCGGCGTACTTCAGCATTGATGTCGTTCGCATTGCACTGATTGTTCACTCAATCACAGCCATTGTTTTTGCTCTTAGCCTGATTATCCATGCTTACATGGCGTACTGGGTAGAAGGCTCTATCGATGGCATGTTAGAAGGGAAGGTTTCTCCTGCTTGGGCGAAAAAACACCACCCTCGTTGGCTACGTTCGCTAACTAGCGGCAAAAACCAACACTAACAACATGATTAAAAGCGGTAAGCCTGCACTTACCGCTTTACCTTTTTATACCAACCAAGGTTTACTTTGGTTGGTATTCTTGTCATTGGAAAACAGCATGAGCGTTAAAATTCTAGATAAAAATACCATTATAAAACAAAAAAGTGATGGCTTTACTCCGTTAATTATTGGTGATCCTGCAACCATTTTTTCAGCTCGTGCCGAGCGTTTACGTGCACTGGCTAAAGACTCTTTCATGGCTGATTACCTACTATTAGCCGGACAAATTGTTCAACAGCAAGCGCTATTGGCCGAAGACTTTGCCCAACCTGTTGCTAACTTTGCATCAGAAAATGCTTTAACTTGGCCGCTATCTTTAGATCAAGCTTGGTTTCCAATCTTAGAAGCCATGCTAGCGCAATTAACCACCTCATTACGTTTAGTTGCATCTGGCGACATTGTAAAAGTGATCGATTCACTTCAAGATCTTGATAGCGACACCCTACACCATTACTTCACAGCACTTCAGCATAACCAGCCTGAACGTGTACCTGCTGATCTCGCTATTTTGCTATGGGCTTGTATTAATACATTCACCAGCCTACTTGTAAAAACCACGGCACTAGAGTGGCAACCCGAGCCAAATGTAAAACAGCATTTCTGCCCTCTTTGTGGTGGTGCGCCAGTGGCAAGTTTGATTAAAGGCAGTGGTCACCGTTACCTACATTGCAGCCAATGTGAAACAGAGTGGCATCGTCTTCGTGCTGAATGTACCCAATGTGCGGATGGTGAAAATATCCATCTACAAAGTGAAACCCTAGAAGATGCAGTACGTGCTGAAACTTGCGGTCACTGTAATAGCTACCTCAAGATTTTATTTTTAGAAAAGCAACCAAACCTTGATCCTATCGCAGACGATCTTGCGACATTAGTGTTAGATCATAAGCTAAACCAAAACGAATTATACCGTAATGGATTTAACCCATTCTTTTTACCACTAATACAGTAATACTGAGAGCGATATGACAGCCCAAGCACTCTATGCCCACTTACCCAGTGTTGATCTGATTTTAAATCACGAATTACAACAGCCTTTGATCCATCAATTTGGTAAAGAGCACATCACTACGCTTGTTCGTCAATTATTAGATCAAGCCCGCGAGACAATTCGAGATCAACAACAATTACCTCAGTGGCTGACACTTAATGAGTGCGACGGGCTGGCACTATCGCAACAGAAACTTGCACGTATAAATCTGTTTTCTCATCATCTCGCGCAATCGACCCTGCCTTTACAACATCAAGGGCAACGTCGTGTTTTTAACTTAACCGGTACTATCTTACACACCAATTTAGGTCGTTCGCTGCAAGCAGAAGCTGCAATAAAAGCGGTGACAGAGGTGATGCGTTTCCCTTCGACTTTAGAGTATTCTCTCCAGCAAGGTAAACGAGGCCACCGCGATCAAGCCATCAGTGAACAACTGCAACAGCTCATTGGTTGTGAAGATGCGTGCTTAGTAAATAACAATGCCGCTGCGGTACTGTTAATGCTAGCCAGCCTTGCCAGTGGAAAAGAAGTCATTGTATCGCGTGGTGAGTTAGTTGAAATTGGTGGCTCATTTCGCATTCCAGATGTCATGCGACAAGCAGGGTGTCAGCTCGTTGAAGTCGGTGCCACGAATCGCACTCACTTGAAAGACTATCAACAAGCGATTAATGAAAATACCGCGTTACTGATGAAAGTACACACCAGTAACTACATGATCCAAGGCTTTACCAGCGCGGTATCTGAAGCTGAACTCTGTGCGTTGGGACGCGCAATGCAAGTACCAGTGATCAGCGATTTAGGCAGTGGGTCATTAATCGATTTAGCCCAATACGGACTACCAAGCGAGCCGATGCCACAAAAGATGCTGCAAGATGGCATTGATTTAGTGAGCTTTTCTGGCGATAAATTACTCGGTGGACCACAAGCTGGGATCATTGCTGGGAAATCTGAACTCATTGAACAGCTGCAACATCACCCACTTAAACGTGCACTTCGCTGTGACAAGATGACCTTAGCTGCCCTTGAAGCAACATTGAATTTATACCGTCATCCAGAGCGTTTACCTTGCGATCTCCCTACGCTGTCGATGCTAACTCGCAGCCTTGATACGCTGACAGATTTGGGGGAACGTCTAGTGCCTTACTGTCAGCAATTGGTTGGTCAGTACTTTACAGTAACGGTGATGCCTTCAATGGGGCAAATAGGCAGTGGTGCGCTACCCACCGAACAACTTGAATCTGTCGCGTTATGTTTCAGTGTTAACAATAATCAAACATCCTACACGCTTAATGATCTTGCCGATCTTTTAGCAAGCGGTGAGATCCCAATTATCGGTCGTATTCACCATGACAAACTGTGGTTATGTTTACGTGGGATCAGCCATGAACAAGATTTCATGACTCAGCTTGCTCAACTTTCACTTTCTAATGCTAATCACGAATAACAAAGAACTAATAACGCCACTTTATGATAATTGCCACCGCTGGCCATGTTGATCATGGTAAAACCCATTTACTTCAAGCCCTAACAGGCACCAATGCTGATCGCTTACCAGAAGAGCAAAAACGTGGGCTAACCATTGATTTAGGGTATGCGTTTATGCCCTATCACTCACAGCAAACGCAACAACAAGAAACCCTCGGATTTATTGATGTACCGGGTCACGAGAAGTTTCTTTCCAACATGCTCGCCGGTGTCGGTACAGCCCATCATGCGATGCTGATTGTCGCAGGTGATGAAGGCATGATGGCGCAAAGCTATGAGCATTTAGCCATTTTGCGTTTATTGGCGATGGATAGCCTAACAGTGGTGATCACCAAATCAGATCTCACTACCTTAGAGCAACAACAGCAGTTAGAAGCACAACTCACTCAACTCTTATTTCAGCAAGGTTTTACCGAGCCAACAATATTTCATTGCTCCGCGTTTACTGGTGATGGTATTGATGTACTTAAAGCTCACTTAATCGCTTTAACTGACAATGAAAAACAGCAACAAAATGATTTAGGCTTTCGTCTTGCCATTGATCGTGCTTTTCACGTAAAAGGGGCAGGATTGGTTGTTACTGGGACGGCATTAAGTGGCAGCATAAAGGTCGGTGATAGCCTGCATTTTGTTAGCCATAACAAACTTAAGCAAGGTCAAACACAGGCAAAAACTGTCCGTATAAAAGGTTTACACGCCCAAGGAAATACAGCGCAAACGGCAACAGCAAACCAGCGTGTAGCGATGAATATCGTTGGTGACATTGATAAGAACGAGCTTAGCCGTGGCGACTGGTTAGTCAATATTGTGCCCGATGCCGTGAGCAATCGCGTAACGATTACACTGGCTACCAATACCGATATTAAACACTGGCAAGCAGTACAAGTTTTCCATGCCGCAGCCCATACCACGGGTCGTATTGCGCTACTTGAAACAGATAAGGCGAAGGCAGGCGAGCATGTACTGGCTGAGATTACCTTCGATAGTCCATTATGTTTAGCAGAGCAAGATCGCCTATTACTGCGCGATCCCGCTTTAAAAACGAACCTTGGTAGTGGCGTCGTCATTGATTTGCTACCACCTAATCGTGGCAAGCGAAAGCCAGAGCGTTTAGCTTATTTAACCCAACGTGCAGAACTTGATTCCCTTAAAGATATTATTGCCTTTAAACTTGCCAATAAACCACAATCTATCAGTGAGTTAACGTGGCAGCATCAAAGTCAGCACATAGAACAAGTCGCAGGTAGTCATGTTGAAAATGATATTACCCTGTACGGTGATTTCCTTTGTACTTCTGCCTATCAAGTACAACTACAACACAACATCATTGAAAAACTCGCGTTATACCATCAACAAGAAAATGACCACATCGGCTTAGGTAAAGATCGTCTTTATCGCATTGCAGCACTCAACCAACCTGCTGCTATTTTTAATGAGCTGTTGGCTCAGCTATTAGCCCAGCAAACCATTATCAATACTCGTGGTTGGTTACACCTTGCCAACCACCAGCTACAACTCACAGAGCTTGAACAAAAAAGCTGGCAGCGCATTGCCCAAATCATGCAGCAAAGTTCAACCCCTTGGTGGGTGCGCGATCTCGCCAATGAATGTGATCTTGATGAAGACGAATTGCGTGCTCTGAGCTATAAATTGGCACAACTGGGCTATATCTCTGCGATTGTTAAAGATCGCTATGTAAGCCACGACTATTTGATCTCGATTGCTAATCGTGTCCGTGAACATATTGAACACCATCAAAAACTGGAAACAGCAGAGTTTAGAACGATTAGTCTACTAGGACGAAAAGTCGCCATTCAGATCTTGGAGTATTTCGATAAGATTGGTTTTACAAAAAGGAAATTTAACTATCGCGAACTGCGAGATGAAGGTTTACTAAAAGGATAAACAAATGAAGTGGCGGAAGAACATAGGAGTCGAACCTACCCAGGACTGCTGGCAGCCCTACCCGGATTTGAAATCCGGACGCATCACCGGATACGCCGTTCTTCCTCATTTGTGTGATGTATTTTATGCATTAAAGGTATAGTTATCAACTGCTATCACCATATTTCAGGGATAGCAGTTGTTTTTTAAGAACAACTGATTAAATATCAAGCTACTTCATTTGCTGATCTAAATTTAAAATAGTGAGCGCGTTACTTACACTGGTTGCTAATACATCAACAACCCCAGAACGCAGTGCGCCTAAGAGTGCTAAGGCTTTACTATTCTCTGCTGCCGTTACCACAACAGTTGGAATATTTCGTAATTCTTCCATGGTTAAACCAATAACACGATCGCTCATCATGGTATCGGCTTGTTTTCCATGGCTATCAAAAAAGTCATAGCCCGCAATATCACCGACCACACCTTTACGAATTCGCGCTTCAACAATTTCTTGTGGTGTGAACCAACCTAACTTCACCATATGGCTATTTTCATTCATATCGCCTACGCCAACCAACGCTAAATCAGCACGACGAGCACGATCTAAGGTTTCTTTTACCGTGCCATTTTTCATAAATGCTTCTTTCACTATGATGTCGTCAACATAAGCGGGGGCATACAAGGTTTCACTAATACCATCATATTTTTTCGCCAATTGGCGACAAATGTGATCAGCATTAATCGCATTGCCTGAACGGTGCGTACCACCAATACCAGAAACAAATCGACATTTACGGTGCGGCACAACACCAACATGATTTGCAATAGACGCGATATTACGCCCTTGCCCAACCGCAACCACCATATCATCAGTTAATGTCGTCGTTAGGTAGCTCGAAACCAGACTTGCCACTTGCTGACGTTGGGTTTCGTCATCAGGCTGATCGAGTGCAACCAATGCGCGTTTTAAATTAAAACGCTCAATCAATTGCTGTTCTAACTTTTCACTAAAAACAGGGTGATATTTAACGGTAATTTCCACTACCCCTTCATCACGCGCGCGACGAAGTAAACGACCGACTTTAGCGCGAGACATACCAAAGCGCTGAGAGATCTCTTCTTGAGTAGCACCATCCTGATAATAAGCAATAGCGATCTCGGTAAGTAAATCACTGTCTACATGGTTACTGTCAGTACTGCTTATGCTCATTTTTGTGCCCTTTGTGTGGATAACCGATTTATTTATATTATCGGTTTATTCTATCACTGAGCAGAACAAAGCAATACTGACTAAACTCTCACATTTAGACGTGTACAGCTTTCACTCATAAAAACAGCACAAAAGTGAACGTGTTTTTTACCACCTATAGGCCAACTCCCAACGCCACATATAACAGGCTGATATATAAACACTTAATATCACGTACAGCTTTTTACCTTAAATGTACCAAAAGCTAAAAAGGCTGCACACAATTCATTACGCACTCATCGCTTCATCCACCAGTACTATCGGATAACCTTGCGAACACTGCTCTACTCGCCCTTTGACACCATAAGCGTTACGTAATACCTCTGCTGTTAACACTTGCTCTCCTTTGCCCATAACGACTACCCCATCAGGACTGAGGACCAACACTTTATCGCAAAAACGTAAGGCTAAATTTATGTCATGGATCGCGACAAGACCCATGCCACCAGTGTGCGCCAAATTTTGTTTTACAGCCTGAAGCACACTAATTTGCCAATGCAGATCTAACGCACTGGTTGGCTCATCAAGTAATAATAATCGAGGCTCTCGAATCAGCACTTGCGCTAATCCGATCATCTGTCGCTGCCCACCTGACATTTGTGCTAGCTGTTTAAGTGCTAAATGGGTTATTCCTAATTGGGAAAATGTTTTTTCAATGATTTGCTCAATATAACTTTTACTCAGTTCGGGTTTTACCGCGCGACAAGCACTAAATACAATTTCATAAGCAACAAGGCTAGTTGCCTGAGGCAGTGTTTGTGGCAAGTAACCGATTCTTCTGGCACTTTCGCTAAGGGCTAACTGACTTAATATTTCGCCATCAAGAGACACATCACCTTGATATTTTTGTAATCGCGCTATCGCTTTGAGCAATGTCGATTTACCTACTCCATTAGGGCCGAGTACCGCCACCAACTCACCATTTTGGATCGGCTCAACAGAAAGTTGCTCAATGATCTTTTGCTGACCATACCCCGTTGTGAGGCTATTAATATTTAATGACATTACAACTTCCCTTTACTCGATAAAATAAGGCTCATGAAGAATGGGATACCAATTAATGATGTTACGATTCCAATTGGTAAAATCACTCCAGGGATCAAGCTTTTACTCGCGATGGAAGCCAGCGATAACAACAATGCACCGGCAATGGCACTCCCCGGAAGAAAAAAGCGATGATCTTCGCCTAATAACATTCTTGTTATATGAGGACCGACTAACCCAACAAAGCCAATTTCCCCCACAAACGCCACAGCGACAGCCGTTAATAAGCTCACTCTCAACAACACCATTAAGCGCATGCGCTCTACGCGAATACCGATACTTCTTGCTTGATCTTCTCCCGAGCGAATCGCTGTCATCGCCCATGCTTGACGCATAGAAAGTGGGAAACACACCGCAAAGACAAGTGCGACAATCAACACTTTTTCGTTATTTGCTCGCACCAAACTGCCCATGGTCCAAAACACTATCTGTTGTAAAGCATTACTGTCTGCGACAAACATTAATAAACTGACTAAGGCGTTAAGGGCAAAAAAGAGTGAAATACCAAACAAGATCACGGTATTAACCGATGCGCCTTGGCTTCGTGATAACACCACCACCAAAAGTGATGCTAAAAGCGCAAAAGCAAAAGCAAACAAAGGCAGAATGTAGTCAAAGCGAAACGGTAACCACGACCAATCAAATAAGATAGCAACCGCCGCGCCTAATGTTGCAGCCGCACCAATGCCTAAGGTAAACGGACTCGCTAACGGATTATTTAAAGAGGTTTGCATTTCAGCCCCCGCTAACCCTAATGCCGCACCAACAACAATGGCCATTAAAGCGTAAGGGATCCTGACATCAAAAATAATCACTTGTTGGACGGGATCGAGTACTTCTGGCTGAAAGAGCGCAGAAAAAATATGGTTTAAGCCAATTTGAGACGGCCCGGTTGCAGTATCAATAACCCATGCAATGACAAGTGCTATCGCCATCATACTTAACAAGAGAATTCGTTTAATCACAAAGCGCCGATAACGCTGTGACAAACTGGCTGTTTGATGGTTTTCATCAACACTTAATGTGGCTGATTTCATGATATTTCCTTTATCTTACAAAGCCAAAAACCGGATAACAGTGACGTCATCCGGCTCATTGAATTAATTAAAACAACACTAATATTTAATTTATAACGCCATCCAATAGGTACCATTAAGAGGCACTGGCTGATAATCACGATATAGTGTTTCTAATGTTTTTTGTGGTGATAGCTCAGCAAACGTTTTGGGGTAGGCCCATTTAGCAAACGTCTGAATAGCAACAATATTGAGTGGCGTATTATAAAAATGGTGCCAGATAGAATAAGCCCGTTTATTTTTCACTGCGGTTAATTGATTAAGTGGCGGTCGTTGAGTAATGGCAGCCAAAGACTGGTGTGCTACTTTGGCACTAATACTGGTACCAAGAACAATATATTGCGGTGCTTCTTTTTGAGTCTGGGTTGAGCCAACAGCAGTACCAATATAAATGTCAGGCTGATGCGTTAATAAATACTCTTGATTTAATACGCCCACAGATCCCGGAAGTAGTGGCTGTGCCATATTCTTCACCCCAATAAAGTCAAGCATTTGAGCAACCATACCCCGAGCCATGGTCTCACAACATTCACCGTTAACACCTACACGACTATGAAGAAAGACTGTCGGAACATCTTCAGGTTTTACCGTTGCAAGACCTTGCTTCACCTTATCTAATTCTTGGTTATAAAATTGAATATAGCTTTTCGCTTGCGCTTCTCGACCCAGTACTTTGCCCATGACCTCTAAACTACGTAAGGTATTTTTCACCGGATCTTTGCGAAAATCGATAAAGACGACCGTTACGCCCGCACGCTCTAAAATTTCAATAATTTCGCTATTTCGCGCATTAGGCCCATGACCTTCGACACCTAAAAAAGCCACATCCGCTTTAAGCGCTAATGCGGTTTCTAAACTAAAACTCTCCGTTGCGCCTTTACCAAACAGAGGGATATTATCGATGTCAGGAAATGCGGTTTGATATTGTTGATAAGAATCAGGATCGACTAACTTCATGTCTCCCATCATACCGACAATACGAGATAACACTTGATCGCCTTCTAAAATCGCTAACGCGGGAATATAGCGACTTTCACTTAACAGTAATCTTTCCGCTGGTTGGGATATTACGACTTCTCGCCCAGCTAAATCCGTTACAGTAATGCTTTTCGCTACACTGTGAGTACTACATAACACCAAGCAAACACTGAGCAGAGCAATAAGACGATTTTTTATTGATAGAAATTGCGGCATAACTTTCCCTTTGATCACATTCACCTAGCCTTAAACGAAAAAAGGAGAGACAGACGTCCCTCCTTGTTCATTTATTTAAAAGGCATACGCAACATTAAAGCGGATATCACGACCCGGCTCGCGTGGTGCACTCGCAATAGCGTTTACATCACCGTAGCTAGCATGATCACGATAATCTTTATCAAAGAGATTTTTAACTGCCAGAGAGAGTGTTAACTCTTCACCCGATAATGGTTGCCACTGGCTGTAAATATCATGAACGGCATAACCTGGCTTTTCACTGTAGTTAGTGACGTACTCTTCACCTTTATAGATTTCAACCACTTCTACTGCATCATCAAGACGAGCAACATAGCGACCTGTATAACCAATTAACAAGTTATCAAATACATAGTAATTAATATCCGCAACCCATGTATCACCTGTCGAGGTACCAATACCAAAGTTCTCATCAATTAAACGTTGACCATCAAGATCCGAGAGAGAGTGATTGAAGCTTAATGACATACTTAAATCATTGAAGGTGTAGCCAGCACGCGCAGTGAAACCTTTGGTTTCTAAGTCGCCTTGATTTTTCGCACTTTTACCGACCACATCGTCAATTTTATTAATGTACGCCGTTGCTGATAGATTTAGACCGCCGTTTACCCAGCTAGCCCCCACTTCGGTATTATGTGCTCGCTCTGCTTTACGGTTTGGATCTAACTCAATATCAGTCATGAATGAATCTGGGATCTGGGCGCCACGGAAAGCTTCTGCGTAACCGGCATAAACATTCAAACCCGGTATAACGCTGTAGTTCAGGCTAACATTAGGGCTAAAGCCTGAATGATCGACTTCTGTACCGTAAGAATCTTTTAATTTATATGTATCGTAACGACCACCAACACTTAATAGTAGCGGCTCAACAATACGGAAATCACTCTGTACATAGACGCCTGCAACAGTGCCTTTAAACTCATAAGTATCTGGGCTATAAGCTAAGAATGTGCCATCTGTTATATCTTTACGGTAATCAACACCATACGTAACAGCAAACAAGTTAAAGCTACTCGTGTTGCGAATATCACCACCATAGCTGTGTGTTTTCGCGATATTATTTGTTTCACGAGGTACGTCTGGACGACTCTTATGCTTTAGCTCAGTTTCGGTGTTATATGCGGTAACATCAAGATCAAGGTATGGGTTATCAGCAGGATTTAAACCGTAATTCAGCGTGAAAGTATCTCGGTTCATCTCTTGGTCAAGCGGGAAATTCTTTCTACTTTCAGCCCAGTGAGGTCGGAAGTTACGATACGCTTCATCACCGCGGTGATCATAACTTAAAGTGATTTTCTGCGCGTCAGTAATATCACCAACAAGTTTAATAAAGCCAACTTTGTTTCGTGCTTCAGTAAACGGCTGCTCGTTACCATCGCCATCTGTGTAGTTACCTAAATCGCTATACACCATAGTAGCAACAACGCTTACGTTGTCAGTAAGGTAACCATAGCCGCTGACGCTCGTTTTATATCCTTTCGTATTATCATAGTAGCCCGCCTTCACTAAGCCACCAAAACGTTCGTCACCTTGCAACATATCTTCAGCATCTTTGGTTTTAAAACGAATCGCACCACCCAGTGCCCCCGCACCATCTGTCGCACGTCCAGCACCCGCCGCAACTTCAACTTGTTTCAATAATTCTGGTTCTATTGATAAACGCCCTTGGTGGTGAAAAATATTGCCTGATTGAACAGCACCATCAATAGTCACGTTTAGCTGGCTATCTTCTAAACCACGAACATAAATCTTTTGAGCAACACCAGTACCGCCACCGATGCTGACTTCGGGATCTGTGCGGAAAATATCATTGATATCGTTGGCTTGTTGTCGTTCAAGCTGCTCAGAATCAATAAACACTTCTGTCGCTTGTAATGGGTTACCCATTACAACCATTTTTTCATGTTCACCTTCTGAGTCGGCAACCGCAATTTGTGTAAACAACGCACTTGAGACAGCAACCGTTGTCGGTAGCAGCTTGAATTTGCATCCTTTCAACATCTTAATTTTCCATTGTTAATGATAATAATTATCATTATTTTGCTTCTACGCACTAAGATGTAAATGCTTTTTACAATTGTTACAACCACACAACTAATTAATTACTATGAAAAAAGCCCTTACCTTTCGATAAGAGCTTTTTCCTTATTAACTAAAACTGTAACCAACGCCATGAGCCGTTTTCAGCCGCTCAACTGGCATACCTGCCGATACTAATTTTCGTCGAACTCGGCTTAAGTGCATATCTAAACTGCGGTCATATAAGCTAAACTCACGTGACAATACCTGTCGGTATAAATAGTCTTTACTCAATACTTGATTTTGTTGAAAAGCTAATGTCCAAAGTAAATTAAATTGAATTGGTGTCATTGATAATGTGGTTTCTTTATAACTTACCGCTAAACTTTGCTTATCCATTTTCAAATCATCAACAATTAATAACTTGGTTTTATTTGACGGTAATTGCCGCTGCTGAATACGCCTTAAAATCGCAATAACACGACACAAGACTTCCTTAATCGGCTGTTTACGTGGAATGTAATCATCTACACCATGGAAAAAACTGTTTACGCATTCAGTATCGCTATAGTTATCCGCTAATAAGACAATAGGAATGTGAGAAACTTGCCGGCACTGTTTTAAAAACGTAAACCCTTTCATTTCAGGTAATTGATTAGAGACCAGCATAAGATCTACTGTCGCATTTTTATAAACGTTTTCAGCTTCAAGTGCAGATTGGCAACGTTTGATCACAAAACCTTCACGCCAAAACAGTTCAATTAACTGCTGACCATAATTATGCTCAGGTTCCACAATTAAGATTGTTCTTGAATGATGGACCTTATCTATATTCATGCCAATCCCTAGCTAAGTATCTGTCACTTTATTGATAATAGTTATCACTATCAGTTAGGTGACTGATAGTATACGAGCGTTTTTTTATAATCAATGCCTATTTATCGAAATCAGTTAAATAAAAATTAAAACTAAAACAGTAATTCAGCCTGTTTTATATTCTCACCAAACCTATCCAATGCTTTTTTGTCATTTATTAAGATTTGCTTTACATTATTACCGAACCACTCAAGTGATGCGGTTGTATTTTTATTTCGAGATAATCCATCAATAAAATGTTGATAATCTAATACCCCCTCAAATAAAGGTGTCATTCCTTCACGGCTACCTGCTGGCGAATAAACGTTATCAGGTGAAAACACGTTTAAATATTCTCGGGAAGCGATATTTTTTAAGTGGTAATGATCGACATAATCACTAATTTGATTGTGAAAATAATTAATGTCAGCACCAGATTCCCAAACATGTAAGCTGTCAAAATTAATTTTTAAAGCCGGATGGTAAACCTCATCTAAAAGCTGCAGAATCGATTCTGTCGTATCCGCTAAAGTATTGGGATGGGTTTCAACAAGTACATTTAACCCTTGGTGATGCGCGTATTCACAAATATGACGTAGTCTTGTAACCAGCTTTTCTCGGTCATTTTTATTAACCTTATCGCTGGCTTGATGCCCCGCAAAAGTACGTATTTTATTTGTGTTCCAATAGTTCGCTAACTTACAAATATGCGCACACTTTTGTTGAGTAACGGTTAGATCCCCCACTAAGGGTAAGTAATCACTTAGCATCGAAATCGAGAGTCCCATTTCCTTTAACCATTGCGCATCATATTGAGGTTGTGACTCCAGACTTATGGCATGTACCCCCCAAAGCTCGATACCTTGAAAGTCATGGCTTCTTGCCCATTGCGCTAAGTGTTCTAATGACATTAATTGATGACGAAACGAAATAGTACAAATAGATAATTGCATATCAGCAAACCTCCATAACAGAATCACACGGTAAGTCGTTTAACTCACACCAATCGGAATACATATCAAATAACCCTTTCTTAATACGTTTTTCTGTTCTGTCTTGCTTATCCAACAAGTATTGAATACCTGTATATAAATTAAGATCTTTGGTTTCTGCCATTTTCATTACTTGATACTGAATACTGGTATAGGTCTGGATTAATTCTTCAATCACATCACACCAATATTCAAAATCATCATCACTTTGACCTAACGCTCTGCCAAAATAAGCAAAGCCATGTTCGTAAGCATATTTACGCACCGCGATAACTTTTAATTCACGTAAAGCAAGTGGGAGATCTGACAAACTAATCCCCTGCGTTTCATCAAGGTGAGCTTGGATAATTTCACGAACGGCATTTGTTAGCGGGTTTTTATCTTCAATAAAGCAAAGCTTGAAATAATCTTGCACCACATGTAACGGCGCATCGTGCAGAGCATTTTCATTAAAAATATACCCTCCCTCAACGGTCGGCTGAGAGATCGCATTTTCAATGCGATCTTGTGAAATTTCACCTTGCCAACGAAAGTCAGGATCCCACATCATCCAGTGCTCTGGCGTCTCTGTTTCCGTCAACATAACGTAATGGGGAAATGGGTTCTGATTAAATTTATTTTCACGCTCAGGAAGGTGATAAAGATCGAGCATCACCATCAAGTGCTCTGAGTTCGATTTATTACCAAGTAACGCTCTCATGGTGGCTAAATTCGCGAGCTTGGTTTTCTCACTGTCATACCAAGCGATAAGCTCGCCACCAAACAAACGTTGGTACCAATCAATAAATAATTGGTGATTAATGTCGTCACTATGGTATTGCAGTTGGTAGCGCTCACTTACATCAAACGTCGCATCCCATACCGCAAAATAAAATGGTCGATGATCAATGCCTTTACTCTTTAACGCTTCACACACACAACTAACAAAGCAATGTACTTTTACATCTTCAAATTCAACCTCAGGCTCTTTCGGTGCGAGCTCTGACTCATTGTTAACTTGGCATAGAAAGTCGGCTAAGCTCGCAACTGTCGCATAATCTGCAGCTGTAATATGTTGCTCTGGTACGGTCAATCCTAAATCAAGCTCTAAATGTAAAATGAGCTGGAGTATTAACACTGAATCTAAATACAACTCTTCATTCAACTTTGCTGATGGACTAAAAAGCGCCATATGGCTATTTTGCATATTTTCTTCAAGCACTTTTTTGATAGCTTGGATCATTTCTTCGCGCTGCATTTTTCTTCCTTAACCAATCGCTGCAATTGAAACACTACTTTGTGAAAGCGCTTTTCGATTTATTTTTCCGTTTGCCGCTTTTTCGATAATCTCGCGCTGCTCTATATCAACGGGTAACTGGTGATTCGCTAAACGCGTTCCACACCATTGACGAATACGGCTTGGTTCAATCATTGTGTCTGCCACAAACTGCAAACATACACGCTCACCAGATAACTCATCGGCACGCTTAAACACCACCGCATCTGTAATTGCAGCCAATTCCATCACAACGTTTTCCACATCTTGTGGATACACATTCAGCCCAGAAACATTGATCATGTCATCGCTACGGGAAACGAAACATAACTGCCCTTGCACATCAAAAAAACCAAGATCTTTAGTATTAATATCAAGCTTATTTTTGGATACGATGATCTCTTGCGGGGAAGTTACATCACTCCCTGCTGATACTCTTAAATGTGGAAGTGGAAAGCCCATTTGATTGGCATAATCAGGATTTTCACAGACGGCAATACAACCTGCTTCAGAACAGCCGTATTGCTGGAATAAATACTGACTTCGTACCTTTATCGCTTCAAACCAAGCTTGCGGTAGCACCGTTCCTGACGTCATTACAGCATGCAGCTGTTCTTGTTTTGGATATAGTTGTACAAGAGAATGCAGTAAACTTGGCGATGAATACAGTAAGTGCTCACTATTCTCCAAGCATTTTCTTAATAGGTATTTAGGGTTAATATTGGTAATGATCACAGGCACTAAATCACGCTTAAGCGCGACAAGTACGCCACAAATTAATCCATAAGAGTGGGTAATTGGACATGCAATTAAAGGGGTCATGGACTGAGGTGCAGTAAAGGTTGTCACATAACTCTCAATTTCTTCATCAATAGACGACCAAGAGCGAGTGATCACTTTCGGCTCACCTGTTGTCCCAGAGCTAGTTTGTACTAAAACCGCTTGTTGATCTTTATCTTCTCTTTTTAGCGTCAGTCCCATCTGCTCAATATCAAAGATAACGATATGACAGTTTGCTTTGTCTGCTAAACGCTTTGCCGCTAAACGCGGAGTCGTGGCTAAAATAGGATAAAATGACCCGCCATTTCTTTTTAAATATAAACAAAGTGCTAGCAACTGAGCAGGATTTTGTAGGCACACGGCAACGCGTTTTCCTGCACAGTCTTTTAACTGAGGGTGCGCTGAAAATATTTGGAAGCACTGTGAGAAAAAAGCACTATCGATATAATCATCGTTAACGTAAATCATAATATCCCTATTATTTAAAAGCGCACGAAAGCGCATTCGACACGATATGGTGACACTCTTGTTTCTTAGCCTGAAATTTTCGAGCTAATAATGATTCTGTTGCAATTGAAGTAGATTGGTAATCGAGTTGAGCTATCCGATCAGCAAGCTCTGGATGCGCTGCACTGTATTGTTCGAGCTTATTCTCAACCAGTTGCCAGAACTGCCTTTCCGTTCCACCGTAATGCCATTCAATAAGGTGAGAAACCTCTGCAAGGTTATAAATGAATAAGGTATCCATCACTAATTCGCGCAGCAGCTCTACCGAACTCATGGCATAAAATATATCTAGAGGTGCCTTGGCTAAGGTTGGTTCTAATAATGCTAAATCAGGTGCTGGAAAATCAGTACTAAGGAACGCAGAGTGGTATTCAACACTTTCATGAAAATCACGAATAATAATCTTTTCAGGCCAACCATTGCGGTGAACCAATACCATGTTTTGTCCGTGCGGCTCCGTTCCCACCCCATACTTGACCAATAAGTGCCAAATTGGGATCACTGCCACCTCGATAAGTTGCGAGAGCCACGGTACTAAGCCATATTTATCAATCCAATGATCAATGAATGGCTGACCATCTTGCTCGACCATCATCAACGCATTAAATGGTACCGCCGTTTGCTCAGGTGATAATTTGTTCTCTAAGCTTTCTCTAAAAATAACCGCCAGTTGGTCACTTAAAGGATCACACTCCACCGTTTTCCCAAGCGGTACATAAATCCCGCCCGCGTATTCGGCTAAGATGTCTAATCCTGACAACTCAGGATCTTGACTAACAATGGTTTCAAGCCATGTTGATATCTCTGGTGCCAAGCAAACGGAATAACCAGCTAAGGTCCGCTTAGAAGAGGTGTTCACCATATTCAATGGCAATTTGATATTGGCTTTTGCTTTATTCGTCACATTGAGTAAAGTTCTGACCGATTGCGAAGCAACATATTGGTCTCCTAACTCTCCCAAATCGATAATAATTTTCTGCTCAAGTAAAGATGGAAAATCTTCTTTGTGTAATTGACGCCACTGCCAAGGATGAACAGGCAATAAAGCATACTCCTGCCAGTTACCTTGCTGCTGAGATAAAATAAAACTCAATGTTTGCCAGTGATCTTGATCTAATTCACTAGACCAAAAACGATCATGCTCATCAGGTAAATGTGAACGAAAATGTGTTCTTTTTATCGCGATCCAGTGCAAACAAAATGATTCCCCAGCTTCAGGTCCATAACATTGATGATCAAGAAAGTTAAACCCTGTTCGCGCTTTAAAAGAGGGGTGATAAGGATGCCCTTCATCAAGCTGTGCTTCCAACTCAATAAAACTTGCCTGCCGACGTGAATCACGAGCTGGAATATTATCTTGATTCCAGCGACACAAATTTGAGGTTTGTTTAAACTCTTCGATAATAGATAACTTAACTTGCTCAAGGGCGGGCAAGTCTCGAACAATATCTTCCCAAGATTGCGAGATAAGCTGAGGCTGACCATCAATCGTTAAGGTTGAAATATCTAAACGATAACGCCCAAAAGCGCCAATATGACCACGAACGTGATAATGCTTTTCCGCCATGCTCCAAGTAAACGTGTTGTGACCATTCTCAGAGCCAACATCAATTTCAACCAATTGTTCAAACATGATGGCTTCAAAAAGTTGCTTAATGATTCTCTGTTCAGGTTCTAGCGTAAGACAATTAGGCAATGGCATCTGATACCTCCTTTTTCTGATTTGTGGTATCAGCTGTTATAAATGGATTATCGATGTAGCAATAAATCGCCTGTTCGTTCTCAACCATTAATTCATCGACATCGTGGACACGTGTCAGTAAATTCGCTTTCATTGCCCATTGCTTATTTGTCAGTAATTGCTCGACAAATAATTTACCGCCACCCAGTAATGATTTATGTAATGCGGTGAGCCGTTGCTTAACAAAATTCAGTAATAAAGCTTCATCAATAATATGATCAGCGCCTAGTCGACCAATAATCGAAAAGAGATGGTTGATCATTAAATAATAAGTGAATCGCTCACAGATCATTTCATCATCAAAATACAAGTCATGAACACGGCTAGATTCAGGCTCCATACCTTCTAAATAACTGCGGTAGCTTTTTGATAAATAGAAACCTTGGTTATCTCGGAAATAATAATTCGATGGATAACCAGTCTCTAATTGAATAACGCTATTTTGTTGGTGTGCTTCTAACGCAATGCCATGCTCATCATACAAACGGATCATAGGATCTATCGCACAATCCCAATAGCGGGCAAACCATCGCATCGCTACATGAGATTCAGAGCAATGCTCTTTCGTTGCCAACTCAACAATAATAGAGGCTAATAACGATGCTTGATTTGGCAGCGGATCTTGTGTCAATGCAGCAATAGTAAGAACATCCTGATCTTGATCCGCCTGAAATGGATTTTCTCGAATAATCGTTTCAAAACCACTTTCTTCTCGCTCTGGTAATAATACGGTGACGTATGCAGGATCTGTCACAACATTAAAGCTAGGATAATCACCACTAAATCCCGTCTTACGATATAACCCAGCCATAACTACGCCAGCATCAAGTTCATGACGTTTATTTACTCTAAGAGAATTCGTAATTTTTACAGGTATCGAAAACTTATACATCCAAGATAAATGCGCACTGTATAGCGATCTCACAGAGGACGTTGCGGTGAACTTACAACCATGCTGTCCGCTATCAATAATTAGCCCCTGAGTCATTAAATCCAGAATAGCAGGATCATGTAATAATTTTTGCGCTTGCAGCGGATGCATAGGCAAGACTATAAACTCATCTGAAATTTGTAAGTCTGCGGTTTCGAGAGAAGAAGCAATGATCTCTTCAGCTGAAATTGATAATGCTGAGCGCTGGCAAATCAAAGAGCGGGCAACATTAAAGTAGTGAAGTGCAAACTCCCCTTTTAATTCAGGCGCATAATATTGATGATGAAAATCAAGCATCCCTTGACGACTTTTAGGCGTCGGATGTTGCCAATGTCCAAAAACTAAACTCTGTTCAGCATCAATAAAACAGCGAGAAGGCGGTGCATTTTTTGTCATATTTTCCGCCAAAAAATACTCCATGAGCGACATACTTTCTAACAGGCGAATCAATAGTTCCTGTTTTTTCAGTGACATTGTCTTTTGCTCAAAAAATGAATCTAAAAGCGTAATTGCAGCTTCTTTTTCAGAGATGGTATACCAATTTTCATCATTATTTTTTAACCAGATATCACCAAAAGTATGGCGACCAACAATGGTTTTATAAGTCACTTCAACGGCTATAACTACATGTTCTATAGGTAAGTTTATTTCAATAATCCACTGACACGATGGTGAACAACATAATTCATTTTTCTCCATCCACGCATCAACTCGGTACCATGAATCTTGCTTACATTCTTTTAAGTAACAATTAAAGAGGGCCTGAAATGAAGCGACTTCAGCTATTTTTTTTGCTGTTAACATCATGTTGAACCGACTATTTATTGATAAATAAGAAATTAATTAAAGATTCTTAATGATATTAATTCTCATTTCAATAATGATTACATTTGTTACACAAAAATGTATGCAGCAGCAAAACCTGGCACTTCAACGCTCGTACTTATGATTGAAACGCTTCAAAATGGACATTAAGCTCATTCATAAAACATAAATTCATGACGTATAACAAGGTCACTCAGGGCCCTATCATTAGTACTTTTTTCCTGTTTGCTTTTCCTGCACTCATTGCATTACTTGCTATCACCACTGCAAGTTTGGTCGATGGGATCTTTGTAGGAAAATATCTAGGTTATGAAGCTTTAGCAGCTATCAATATTCTTATTCCTTACATCACATTCATGTTTGCATTGGGTCTAATGGTGGCTATTGGTGGGACAGTAACTGCAGGAAAATTTATCGGAGAAGGAAACTATAAAGAGGCTAATGGTATTTTTACCTTATCGTTAATCTCTATTTTTTTATTCGCTACCTTGATGGCGATTATTAGTTTATTTTTCAATGAGACTTTATTTTTATTTCTTGGTGTTGATGAACAATTAACCCCCCTTACTCAAGCTTACTTCCAAGTAATATCAGTCGTACTCATCATTCAACTAACCACGATGGTTTTATATTATTTTGTACGCGCAGATGGCTTTCCAACGCTAGCAACATCAGCTTTAGTCTTGGGCTCTGTCGTTAACATCATGCTTGATGTCCTTTTTCTTGGCTATTTTCAGTGGGGAATTCAATCGGCCGCTTGGGCAACAGGTATAGCACAGATAATACAGTTATTAGTGCTCTGTACTTTTTTCACTAAGAAACAAAGATTAATTAAATTTAAGCTCTGTTATTCAAGCGTGAAACCTTACTTCAGAGGGCTACTTAATGGGATTTCAGAATATATCAATGAAATTTCTGTAGGTATTGTTATTTTCACTATTCATTGGCTATTGATGAAAGAGCAGGGCAATACTGCTATCTCAGGCTTCGCTGTCGCAAACTATATGTTATTTATTAGCATGATGCTGTTTTACGGCATTATCGATGCTCTTCATATACTGGTAAGCCAAAACTATGGAGCAAAAAATTTCACACGCATCAACCAATTCATGATTTTAGCTACCGTTACCGTGATAAGTATTAGTACACTATTAATAGTAAGCGTACTGTCAGGATCAGATTCAATAACGAAGCTTTTCATTGATAATACAGAGTCTGACGCCTATCAATTGGCATTAAGTTACATTGGCGTTATATGGCCCTGTTTTATCTTTAGCGGAATAAATGTCTTACTATCTTGTTATTTCACAGCGATGCATTGTCCTCTTCAATCATCTATTATCGCTTTATCAAGAGGGTTAGTTTTACCTGTATCACTGCTTCTACTCTTCACCAATTTTATTCCAAGCATCCCGTTTCTTTTTGCTTTACCTATCGCAGAATTAAGCACTTTTATTCTTGCATTAACGCTTTACCTTCGTTTCCAATACAGCATAAAACACAAGTCTAAGCTGGTAACTATATGATGCTTATCAATAATCAGCCATACAAAAAAGCTCTACTGAGATCTTAAATAAGTGGCCGAGAGTGCAAGACTTGCCTAAGCTTCGCAATAAAAGCTTAACTACACACTATCATTTCCACTTTCTACAGATGAAAAAAAGCCTCGCTATTACTAGCGAGGCTTCTTAATAAGTGGCGGAACGGTGGGGACGCCTAGTTCGGGCTTGCGCTCAAGCGGGACTCGAACCCGCGCGCCCCGGCGTGACAGGCCGCTAAGCTCTCCAATAAAGAGGCTAACCAACTGAACTGCCAACTCACTCAAATACATTTAACTCATTTATTCCAAATGTAAAAAAGCCCTAGTCTTTCGACTAGGGCTTAATATAAGTGGCGGGGCGGACGGGACTCGAACCCGCGCCCCCCGGCGTGACAGGCCGCTAAGCTCTCCAATAAAGAGGCTAACCAACTGAACTACCAACTCACTCAAATACATTTAACTCATTTATTCCAAATGTAAAAAAGCCCTAGTCTTTCGACTAGGGCTTAGTATAAGTGGCGGAGCGGACGGGACTCGAACCCGCGCCCCCCGGCGTGACAGGCCGCTAAGCCCTCCAATAAAGAGCCTAACCAACTGAACTACCAACTCACTCAAATACATTTAACTCATTTATTCCAAATGTAAAAAAGCCCTAGTCTTTCGACTAGGGCTTAATATAAGTGGCGGAGCGGACGGGCTTGCGCTCAAGCGGGACTCGAACCCGCGTTCCCCCAACGTGACAGGCCGCTAAGCTCTCCAATAAAGAGGCTAACCAACTGAACTGCCAACTCACTCAAATACATTTAACTCATTTATTCCAAATGTAAAAAAGCCCCAGTCTTTCGACTAGGGCTTAATATAAGTGGCGGAGCGGACGGGACTCGAACCCGCGACCCCCGGCGTGACAGGCCGGTATTCTAACCAACTGAACTACCGCTCCGACGAACATGGATGTTCTAATATCGCGAAGCCATGGATGGCTAAGAGCGATAACACCGCATGCGATATCCGTAGTTCAAAACGAATATCTTAACTTTTTGTCTTCACTTTTTGTAAAAGTGAAAACGAATTGGAAGCCTGGCGATGTCCTACTCTCACATGGGGAGACCCCACACTACCATCGGCGCTATTACGTTTCACTACTGAGTTCGGCATGGGATCAGGTGGGTCCATAACGCTATGGTCGCCAAGCAAATTTGGTTTATTTATTGTCATCGACAATAAATAGCAATCTGGGAAAAGTTAACTAGTTGTTCTCAATACTCATTCAAGTATTTGTAGAGTCCGATGCTTCTCTGATGAGAAGTAAAACCCCTTGGGTGTTGTATGGTTAAGCCTCACGGGCAATTAGTATCGGTTAGCTCAATGCCTCGCAGCACTTACACACCCGACCTATCAACGTTGTAGTCTTCAACAACCCTTTAGAGACCTTAAAGGTCTAGGGATGACTCATCTTGAGGCTCGCTTCCCGCTTAGATGCTTTCAGCGGTTATCGATTCC